>JAFLSF010000039.1 GCA_022511045.1 Prevotella sp. | reverse complement strand
AAATGGACTCAAAAAAACTGTATTCTGTATTCTGTATCCAGTGTCACTGTTTGGGGGATATGTATGCACTTCTGAAAAAATGGGACAAGAATAGGCCTCGTGGTGGACGAGGATAGGCCTCAAAGCTGGTGAGGATAGGTCTCACGGATGGGGAAGATATGTTTTAAGGAATGTGCCTGTTAGACTCTTTTCATTGGCTGCCACTTGTTCTGGCGTTCCTACGCAGACGACTTCGCCACCTCGGTCGCCCCCCTCGGGTCCCATATCGATGATATGGTCGGCACACTTGATAATCTCCATATTGTGCTCGATGATAAGGATGGTGTGGCCGCGTTCGATTAAAGCGTTAAATGCGCTGAGCAGGCGGTTGATGTCGTGGAAATGCAGGCCTGTTGTGGGCTCGTCGAAGATAAAGAGTGTAGGTTCTTGACGTTCTTGTCCAATGAAGTAAGCCAGCTTGACGCGCTGATTTTCTCCACCAGATAGGGTGCTGGAATTTTGACCCAACTTGATGTAGCCCAGCCCTACGTCCTCGAGTGTCTTCAGTCTATTGACAATAGTTTTGCATAGATTAGCCGTTGCCGACTTGTTGCCTTTAGTGGATTCGGGAGGCTCTTGGGCAGAAAAGAACTGGATGGCCTCAGTAATGGTCATGTTCAGCACGTCGTCTATGTTTTTTCCATGAAAGCGCACATCCAAAATATCGTGTTTGAATCGGTGGCCGTGACAAGCCTCACACTCCAAAACCAAGTCGGCCATGAATTGCATCTCGACGGTGATGACGCCAGCTCCCTTACACTCGTCGCAACGGCCTCCGTCAGCATTGAACGAGAAGTATTGGCTGGTGAAACCCATTTGCTGCGCTAATGGCTGCTCGGCAAAAAGGTCGCGAATAGCATCGTAGGCCTTGACGTAGGTTGCAGGATTGGAGCGTGTAGAGCGTCCAATGGGATTTTGGTCGACGAATTCCACGTGACGAATGGCTTGATAATCGCCCTCGATGCCTTGATATTCCCCGGGGGCATCAGCTACATCGCCTAAGTGGCGTTTCAGTGCAGGATATAAAATGCCTTTGACCAGCGATGACTTACCGCTTCCGGAAACTCCCGTTACTACAGTCATTACGTTTAGTGGAAAGTCTACATCAACCCCTTTCAAGTTGTTCATACGAGCCCCTTTGATAGTAATCGTCCTGTTCCAAGGACGGCGACTCTTGGGGATGCTGATATGGTCGGTGTGTGTCAAATAACGTACAGTATGGCTACGACTATTCTTTAAGTCAACGGCATCGGCACTGAGGCTGTTGATAGTCTCAAAGTCGCCTTCGAATACGACTTCTCCACCAAGCCGCCCAGCATCGGGTCCAACGTCTATCAGATAGTCGGCGGCACGCATGACTTCCTCGTCGTGTTCTACGATAACCACCGTATTGCCAATATCACGCAGGTCTTTTAGCACCTTTATTAAGCGGTTTGTGTCGCGGGCGTGCAGACCAATGCTCGGTTCGTCAAGGATGTATAGAGAACCTACTAACGAACTACCTAATGAGGTCGTCAGATTGATACGTTGGCTCTCGCCACCCGAAAGAGTGTTTGACATGCGATTTAGGGTGAGATAGCCCAGACCCACGTCTAATAAGAATTGCAGTCGCGAGTTAATTTCAGCAAGTAGTCTGCGGCCTATCTGTTGCTCCTGTTCCGTCAGTTCCAACGTATCGAACCATTGTTTCAAGCGCACAATGGGTAGTTGAACCAAGTCAGAGATGCTGCGACCGCCAATTTTAACATAGTCTGCCTCTGGTTTCAGTCGGGTTCCGTGACACTTGGGACACGTTGTCTTACCACGATAGCGCGCCAGCATAACCCGATATTGGATTTTGTATTGGTTTTCCGTCACCATGCGGAAGAAAGCGTCAATGGAAACTTGCTCGTCCTTACTTCTATTCTTGTCAGAAGGAAGCCCGTGCCACAATTGGTCTTTCTGCTTTTGTGTCAGATTGTAGTAAGGCTCAAAAATGGGGAAATCATCCTTTGCGGCACGGCGGCAAAACTCCTCTTTCCACATACCCATCTTCTCGCCGTGCCAGCAAACCACGCATCCGTCGTAGACAGACAATGATGTGTTGGGAATGACCAAATGCTCGTCAATACCGATTATCTTGCCAAATCCCTGACACTCTGGACATGCGCCAACAGGCGAGTTGAACGAGAACAGTTGGTCGGTAGGCTCCTCAAAAGTTATGCCGTCGGCCTCAAAACGCATAGAGAAGTCGTAAACCAATCCAGACGGAAATACCGTCAGGCGGAGCTCTCCATTACCCTCATAAAAGGCCGTCTCGGCGGAATCAACTAAACGGGATATGGAGTCTGCGCTATCGTCAATCGAAAGGCGGTCAATAACAAGATAGTAGTCTTGTGCAAATTGGGCTTTGTCAAGGTCGTCTTGCTTGTTTAAGAAATCGTCTATCCGTACTACCTCGCCATTAACAGCCATTCGTGCATAGCCGTTCTTCTGGAATATGCGCAACTGCTGCTCAAAAGAGCGTCCCTCAGCAGGTCGGATGGGAGACATGACCAGAAACTTCGTGCCTTTCTGGAATTGTTGGACGCATTGTATAATATCCTCTGTTGAGTGCTTTTTGACTTCTTGTCCAGATACAGGAGAGTATGTGCGGCCTATACGGGCAAAGAGCAGACGGAGATATTCGTAAATCTCTGTCGTAGTGCCGACGGTGCTTCGAGGATTGCGTGAAATAACCTTCTGCTCAATGGCGATAGCGGGAGGAATCCCCTTGATAAAGTCGCACTCGGGTTTATTCATGCGGCCAAGAAACTGACGGGCATAGCTCGATAGACTTTCTACATAGCGACGTTGTCCCTCAGCATATAGTGTGTCAAAAGCCAAAGAAGACTTACCGCTACCAGATACACCAGCAATAACAATAAGTTTATCGCGAGGGATATTAACGCTGATATTCTTTAGGTTATTAACTCTGGCGCCTTTTATCTGGATGAAGTCGTTCATGCTTTTGAGTACCAAATTTTATTATTACATGTTGTAATTTACTTTTCAGCAACACTAACTTGTAAAGGCTGCTCCAAGTCGCGCTTCCAAGCCTGCAAATATTCAAACCAATCTTTGGCCGAGTGGTAGCCGAACGATTCGTTATCACTGCCAAAGCTGATGTGGTAACTTAGCGTCTGTGTGTCCGTGCTGACAATAAAGGGATAGTTGTCTTTGTTGGCAGGTAATTCTTTAGCCATATTCTTGCGTGGGATGCAAATACCAAGTCCGACCGTCTCGCGTTTATGTCCAGCAGAGTCCTTGAGTGAAACGGGCCAGTCGGTTCCCCAACAACCGCGCAGTCCCGCATGGTCGGAATACTCCTCGGACTCCTTAACGTTAATGAGACCCGTAGCAAACTGATAGCCCTTAGCGGAACGATTGAAGCGAATGTCTACCTGAACGTCGCGACGGCCTGCATATAGTTTGTACAACGTATTCATGGTTATCTTTTCCTTACCAGGATTCATAGTGTTCCATCCCTCGTCAATCACCTCAACTATGGTGCGGAGCGGTCCACGACTCACAATGCGTAAGGTGCGGTGGTCAACGTCCGTCAGCATTTGTGGCTCGTTGCCGTCCCAGCCACGCAAGGCTCCTGCCCCAAAGGTATTGCCCACCCATAATACGTCATCGCCAAATCCTGCGGCCTTTTGCTCCTCGTCGGGATAAAATTGAGTCTGTTTCAATTCCAGTCCCTTACGGTATTTCCCATAAGTATCTACCGTTTGTCGATGGTCGAAATAGATGCGATAGGCAACCAACTCGTTCTCAAAGGCTGGCCCATGATGATGGAGCATCCAATAAGGATTGGTTCCGTTGTCCACAGTTAGGCTACTAATATATAAATCCTGTTTGTTGCTGCTGTTAATCTTCCTGTTCGTCAGCATCATGTCTGCATAGACTTTCGACTCGTATTGACGAGGCTCCCCCGTTTCCTGCAACTCCACTCTGAAGGTTTGCTTTCCCTTTTTCGTGATGTCAGTCATGAAGCACAATTCATCATAAATACCGTCCCCGTTCAAGTCGTCCAGTTGTGAAGGAATCTCTTTGCCGTCCAGCGTCACCAGAGCCGACTTTGTTTGTAGTTGGTAGGGCAGGAGAGACAATACCACAGGTTGAGCTTCTCTCGGAGTGTTTACGGGGTTCGATACGGTTACTTCAAGAGTCTTTTGGCCATAAAATGTTTGTGTGCTTAATGCCAACAGGGCAAATAGTAAATTTCTTTTCATTGCTTTTGTTTGTTTGTATACCTACAAAAATACAACGAAATATACTAAATTTTATCTTTTTTAGGTTAAAATTTTGTTTTTAAAATATTTTTTAGTAATTTTGCATCGGAATTTAAATATAATTAAGTATTAGACTCCTTAAAAGCGTGCAAAAAGTCTACGGTATATTACTCCTCATCATGTTAATATGTATCGGGTGCCAATGGCATCTGACACCTTCTGATGCTGATGAAGATGCCAGCCGCTTGGCTATTCAGCGCTACGACCGCATAGAGAGTTTATACTTGACTACAGGCGATATTTCCGCCCTGCAACAGATTAACACAAGCTACCCCATTCAGACCCGCCTCCTTCTGGAAGACGTCCTTCGCTTGGGCAAGGTGGACGATGAGGACATCAACACCAAGTTTTATTATTTCTTTCAAGACTCTACCCTCCAGCAGATGTTGGCCGATGTAACGCAACAATACACCGAGATGGAGGATATAGAGGAAGAATTGGCATCTTCCTTCAAGCGCTTACGCGAAGAACTACCCGCTTTAGAATATCCCGAAATATATGCCCAAATAGGTTCCTTCGACCAAAGTATCATCGTTGGGGCAGGCACTCTGGGCATTAGTCTTGATAAGTATTTAGGCGAAGACTATCCTTTCTACCAAGAGCACTATTCTGAGGCACAACGGCGTATGATGACACGCTCCATGATAGTACCTGATTGTCTGGCCTTTTACATTCTCAGCCAATACCCTTTATCCTCTGAGCGTCGACACAATCAGCAAGAGCGCGACAGGCACATGGGCCGCATCCAATGGACGGTAAATCAACTGATGGGTCGCTCCGTCTTCGACAACGAAATGACAAAAGAGGTAGACGAATACATCAGTCAGCATCCGTCTACCACCATCAACCAACTATTGCTATCCGATTAAACATAGCGAAACTGCCGTCCCAATTTTAATCGGCATAATCCCTCTCCATTTACGCGGATAGTCCACACTCCTTGTCCGCATACTCCGCACTCTCAGTGCGGATAGTCCGCGCTAATTGCGAGCCCTATTCTCGTTCGCCTTGAGGCCTATCCTCACGACCTGCGAGGCCTATTCTCGTCGTAAGAAATCCTTACATTCGAAAAAAACGGGAAATATCTGGGTATTTATTTAATTATTTGTAACTTTGCAGCCCAAATATGACAGACGATATGGAAAAATACTTTAACCCATCCTCTCACGGCTTTGACTTGCAGCAACTATTCGACTACTACAAACAACACGGCGAGACAGTTATTGTTAAGAAAGGAGAGCGATTAGAGTGCGAGGGTTATCCAGCCCAAAACTTTTTCCTTGTAGAGCAAGGATGTTTTAAATTTGTAACGCGTAGCATCAGTGACGAGCGTGAGCATATTTTGTGGTTCTCATTTGAAAATGAATTTGTTGGTGATTATCCTAATGTGCTGTATGGACGACCAGCGCGATTTACAATTGTGGCAATGACGCCCAGTCGTGTGCTGAGAATTAGCAACGAGGACTTGATACGTTTCTTCAGTCAAAGTACAGAGACGATGGAATTGCGTACTCATATAAGCGAACATCTCCTTAACCAGTTCCAAAACTATTATATAAATATATATCGCTTAACGCCCTATGAACGTTATGAGATGTTGCTGCACCGCTGTCGCGGTATTGTTAATAAAATACCACTCAAGGCTATCGCCTCATTCCTCCACATAACGCCCAAGACCCTCTCGATGTTTCGGCGAGACGCCGTTAAGGGGGGGGGTAAAAAGGCACTCTCTCCTCCGAAAATCCTTTACCTAAGTAAAGAAATGACTCTTCGGCACCCACTTTCAGTGAGGTGCCAATTTTTTTTAATGCTGTTTTTCGTATTTTTGCAGGCAATAAAGCAAGTCTATATATGAGTAAACAGGCTAAAACATTAAACAACAAATTATAATAAAATTATGAAACTATTATGAGAATAAGAAAAAGGTTTCTGTCAATTGGTATACTTTTATGGCTGTGTAGTGCCATCAGTGCACAGCAGATAATGGAGTGGGGCGATTTACTGACAGAAACGAACGATGCACGTTGCACGATTCATTATAAGAGGAATGGGTGTGAACTGCTGAATGGTACGTTCCGCATAAAGCGTGGACTTGACGAGGAATGTATCAAATTCTCGCATGGCCTAAAGGATGGCGAATATCGCCGTTACCGCGATGGTGTGTTGCGTGAGTTTGGAGAATATGACAAAGGCAAGCGGAACGGAGTGTTTCGAGAGTATTACCAAGACGGTCAGACCGTGCGGAAGGAAACGCCCATGCTGCAGGGTAAGATAAATGGAACGGTGAAAACCTACTTTCGTGACGGCAAAATAGAGTCTGAAAAGGAATACCGACAAAGTGTGGAGAACGGCCGTACGCGGCGTTTCAACAATAAGACGGGTGCAGTAATATCGGAAGTACACTATGTGAATGGACAGAAAGAGGGTAAGGAATTTTGTATCGAGGATAGCGGGCATGATAACTGCAGTAAGATAGTCAGACACTACAGTAATGGCAAACTAAACGGCCCATACCATCTTGAATCGACAGTGGGAGGTAAAGCCTACATAACAATAGATGGACAATATGTTGACGGTAGGAAATCGGGACATTGGAAGCAGTATAACGCTACGGATGGGAATACTATAGAATGGGATGAAAAATAATATAATATGGTAATAGTTATTTTAAGTATAATAATATTGCTGCTCGTCTTTCTATTGTGGGCAGTGTTTACATCAAACAATCTTATTGCCAAGCGCAATCGCGTAAAGCAATGCAAGAGTAGTATTTGTGTTGTTCTTAAACAAAGAAATGACTTGATTCCAAACCTTGTTGCATCTGTCAAAACCTATATGGGGCACGAAAACGAGGTGCTTACCCGCATAGCCGAGTTGCGCTCGAAGGTTTCAGCCGCGTCTGAAAACGAACAGATAAAGAGTGGTACAGAGATTTCATCGCTGCTGGCAAAGCTCCAAATTGCTGTTGAGGATTATCCAGAATTGAAAGCCAATGAGCAGTTTCAAAATTTGCAATGGCAGATGGTAGATATGGAGAACGAGATTCAAGCGATACGCCGTACCTACAATTCTGCTGTCACAGACTATAACAATGGTATTGAGATGTTCCCATCTTCTATCATAGCCTCATGGCGCAGACATGAAAAGCAGGAACTGATAGCGTTTCCCGAAAGCGAAATGAAGTCAGTTAAAGTCGGAGACCTTTTTAAATAATACTATGGAACAGCCTATTAACTTCAAGATGTTATCCCGACAGATGCGGAAAGACTTGATGCGTATCAGCTGGTTGCGCAAGTTAGTTCGCTGTCTGATATGTATTATTTATCCTTTTGCCTTAATCTGGTTCGGTTTCTGCTTTTTTGGTAGATTCCTGATTGACCCATCTGATTACGATACTTCAGTTGTCACAGGCAAATATGTTATGGTAGGATTTGCAGTGTTCTTCGTAGCGCACTATTTGTTTATGTGGGGTTTCAAAGTATTGACAAAACAGGAAAACAAGGTGATGGAGAACATCATAGGCAGCCTATTCCCGATGGCAAAATACAATCCAAGAGGTTCAGTCAATTCGCGATTGCTGGCTGACAGTCGGCTATTTGCCACGCCTGATTCTTCAGTCAATTATGTGAATTCTACGGGTTATGGGAGTTTAGACATTCCAATAGGCGACCAATGGATGCGGTTAGCTGATGTCGGCGTCACATCTGCCAACAAAAAGGACTTCTCAGCTATGAACTTCATTGAGGTATTGTATCAGTATTTTGTGCGTCCCATTTTTGGTGTACGCGTTGAAAGCACGATGCACGACTTTCGTGGAATGTTCGGATGCTTTCGCCTTCAGCGTTCATTTCGCGGCTATGTCATGTTGTTGCCAGACCATTTAGAAAACAAAATTGGATATATGGCGCAAACCGTTCAAGGGCTTAGGGAGAAATATGGTACAAAATTCGTGCACCTTGAGGACCCAGAGTTTGAAAAGTTCTTTGTTGTTTATGCCGACGATGAGGTAGAAGCTCGCATGATTCTTACGCCTGCGATGATGAGAAAGCTGACGGAACTCCGAAAGTCGTTCAGTCGTGACCTGATGCTGTCCTTCAATGGCGATATGTTCTATTATGCTTCTAACACTCCAGATGGCTTTTTACGCCCAGGAAGAAAGTCACTAAATGACGAACATCTGCTGGAGCAGCTGTATCGGGAAATAGACTTCTGTCGGAATGTTGAGCAGGAAATGAAATAACAATAAATAAAATAAAACAATATAGTATGGATAAAATCAAGTCTTTAACCTCCATTTTTGAGGGAGGTATTGCCCCCGAGAATTATGATGGGAAAGCGGTGAAAAAGTTGGTTAAAATATGGAATAAGTTAGAAAACCCGCGCGTTGTTAAGCTCTATCCTATTAGGAGAGTAGCGCATGAGGGGTGGTGCTATTGTGTTTATGCCTGTCCGTTTAAAGGGACAGAGATAGACGAGCAGACCCTACAATCCATTACATCGTTGGTCAATGAAGTGGAAGTCGGACATATCCGATACGATTCGGCAATGGCAACGTGGGACTACTTTAAGTTTACAAATAATGGTACACATGTACTTGACAGGGACCGTAATGCTATTACGGATATAAGTGACCATTTCGACAACATTATCTTATACTCCAACGCAGCAACTTCTTCTAAAAAAGTAGCGCAATTGGACTGCCATTACGCCATTATCGGACTGGAAGAACAGCCAGACTTATATCATGTGAGAGCTATCCCTAATTCTACCATCGGAGAAGTTACAAAAGACTATGTGTTCCTCTCAGATGACGAACCTACAAAAGACCAAATGTATTCAGACGAAGATGATGAACCAGCATCGCCAGCAGAAGAAAAAGTAAGGTCTGCCTTTATGGTATTGTCTGCCATCATAACAATTGGCGCATTGATATGGTATTTCATTCTTCCATTACTTAATAAAACTATGTAATTATATTAAACACTTAAAAAAATAACATCCAATGAAAAACGAAAAAAAATTATGTTCAGTAGTTTTAGTATGCTTCGTTATGTTGCTGACCGCATGTAACAACATTGGCAACATTCTTACAGGCAAAGCTTCCAGAAAAACATTCGTTCAAGTCGATCATATATTATGATATAGAGGAAATTCTACCAAGTCCTAATGCTCAGTCTAACAAAAAACGTAACATCGGTTCACAGAAAACAATCTTCAGACTTAGTTTTACGGAAGACGGCAAGGAGTATGAGACTAGTGCTGGAGTGACCAGCATTATATACTACGAAGCAGAGGCTACGGTAAATCCCGATGGTAAGTTGTCGTTAGAATGTAAATAGGGAAAACATGACGGACCTAAAATTATGATATGAAACAATCACTGAAATATGTACCTCCTGTCTAGCAGCATTTGTCTCGATGCTTAGACAGGACTATTGCGACATCTAAGAAAAAGAGAAGAGAGCCTGTAAAAGGCTCTCTTCTCTTAGTATATCAGTTCGTTAATAGATATTCTCCATTAACCCTTGAGGGCAGCAATAGATTCTTTCAGGGCAGCAATCTTCTCTTCAGAGTCCTTTTGCTTCTTACGCTCCATAGCGACAACCTGTTCGGGTGCATTTTGCACGAAACGTTCATCACTCAGTTTTTTCATAACACCCTGCAAGAAACCTTCCAAGTGCTTGAGCTGTGACTCCATCTTCTCTATCTCTGCAGCCACATCAATTAGGTTGCCAAGGGGAACAGCATATTCGTTAGTGTCTATCATAAAAGTAGAAGCGGTAGCATCTTTCTCGCTAACTACATTGACAGCACTCAAATTAGCCATCTTACTAATGACGGCGTTGTACTGCTCATAGGCATTATGCGAAACTACCTGAAGTTCCAAAGGCTCTTTAGAAGCGATGTTCTTCTGTGAGCGAACCATGCGTACTCCACTGACGATTTGCTTCACTTGTTCAATATGTGCCAACAATTGTTGCTCCTCAGAGGTAAGAACATCCAGTTTCAGACTTTCTCGCATGATGCTTTCTCCCTGCTTACGCTCGTAGAGGGCCTGCCAAAGTTCTTCGGTGATGAATGGCATGAAAGGGTGGAGCATCTTTAAGAGAATTTCGAAAAAATAGAGCGTGGTATCGTAGGTCTGACGGTCAATTGGTTGCTGCTGGCCATTGATATAAGCAGGCTTCACCATTTCCAGATACCAGCTAGAGAATTCGTCCCAGAACAATTTGTAGACGGCCATCAAGGCTTCGGATATACGATACTTAGAGAACAGGTCTTGCAACTCGTTGTTCACCTCCTTTAGTTTGGCATTGAACCATGTCGTAGCGGTCTTAGCAGCATCTGTCTGCTCAACGTCAGCCACTTGCCACCCCTTCACTAGGCGGAACGCGTTCCATATCTTGTTGTTGAAGTTACGGCCTTGCTCGCACAGAGCCTCGTCGAACAGAATATCGTTGCCAGCTGGTGCGGAGAGCATCATACCCATGCGTACACCATCTGCACCAAACTTTTCTATCAGTTCGATGGGATCGGGAGAATTGCCTAATGATTTAGACATCTTACGTCCTAATTTATCGCGAACAATGCCTGTAAAATAGACGTGTTTGAAAGGCATCTTGCCTACATATTCGTAACCAGCCATTATCATACGAGCCACCCAGAAGAAAATAATATCGGGACCCGTCACCAAATCTGAGGTGGGGTAGTAGTACGCTAACTCTTCACTCTTAGGATTATTGATGCCATCGAACAAGGAAATGGGCCATAACCAGCTTGAGAACCAAGTGTCCAAGGCATCCTCGTCTTGACGAAGGTCTAAATCAGTAACGGCGGGATTCTTCTGCTTGGCCAACTCCAAAGCTTTTTCGCGTGTCTCAGCCACTACGAAATCACCATCCTCATTATAGTAATAGGCTGGTATACGATGTCCCCACCACAATTGGCGCGATATACACCAATCTTGTATGTTCTCCAACCAATTCTTATAAGTGTTCTTATATTTCTCAGGGTAGAACTTAATATCGTCGGTCATGACGGGGGGCAGGGCAATGTCAGCAAAGTGTTGCATCTTCAAGAACCACTGAAGCGACAAGCGTGGTTCGATGGCGGTATCAGGATTGCGCTCGGAGTAACCCACTTTGTTGGTATAATCCTCCATGCGTTCCATCAGTCCTGCGGCCTCGAGATCCTTGGTGATTTGTTTGCGGCAGGCGAAGCGGTCCATGCCAACATAGAGAGGGGACTGCTCGCTGATGGTTCCGTCTGCATTGAATATATCGATAGTTTCTAAGTTGTGTGTCTTGCCCAACATATAGTCGTTAGTGTCGTGGGCTGGCGTGACCTTCAGACAACCCGTACCAAACTCGATGTCTACATAACGGTCCTCAATGATGGGAATGACACGCCCAACCAACGGAACGATGACTTTACGTCCTTTCAGCCATTGATTCTTTGGATCCTTAGGGTTAATACACATTGCCGTATCGCCCATAATGGTTTCGGGACGTGTGGTTGCCACAACCGCATAATATCCCTTCTCGTCCTTATGGATGACGTTGCCGTCGGCTTCGGTGGCGGTTATACCCTCGCTACAAATCGAACAATCCTCGTTGGCTACATAATATTTCAAATGATATAGTTTCGAGTGTTCCTCCTTGTAGATAACTTCTTCGGTGGAAAGGGCGGTCAGAGCCTTGGGGTCCCAATTCACCATGCGTAGGCCGCGATAGATGAGCCCTTTGTTATAGAGGTCGACAAACACTTTGATGACACTCTCCGAACGTTTCTCATCCATTGTGAAAGCGGTACGGTCCCAATCGCAACTTGCTCCCAAACGGCGTAATTGTTTGAGAATGATACCTCCGTGCTCATCGGTCCAATCCCATGCGTGCTTCAAGAACTCTTCACGTGTCAAGTCGTGCTTTTTGATACCCTTTTCGGCCAATTTTTTCACCACTTTGGCTTCCGTTGCTATGGATGCGTGGTCCGTACCAGGCACCCAACAGGCATTCTTGCCCTCCATGCGGGCACGGCGTACCAAAATATCTTGAATGGTATTGTTTAGCATGTGACCCATGTGCAACACACCCGTTACGTTTGGGGGTGGTATGACTATGGTATAGGGTTCACGTCCGTCTGGCTTAGAGCTGAACAATTTATTATCCAGCCAATATTGATACCACTTTGCCTCGACCTCCTTCGGGTCATATTTGCTTGCTAATTCTTTGGCAGTAATTGTAGTTGTATTGTCAATTTCCATAAATTAATGAATACTGGTACCTATTTTATATTAAATATTGCGAAGATATGCTTTCGTTGTTAATGACGCGGCGGATAGTTTCAGCAAACATGTCAGCTACAGTAAGTTGTTTTACCTTTGCACAACGCTTGAAGTCAAAGGGGATGGAGTCTGTAAATACAATTTCCTCCAAAGAAGACTCTTGCACGCGCTGGCTGGCAGGTCCGCTCATAACGCAATGGGTAGCACACGCACGAACGGTCTTTGCACCAGCCTCTATCATAATGTCAGCAGCTTTAGTAATAGTACCAGCCGTATCTACCATATCATCTATGATAACAACATTTTTATCCTTCACATCACCTATAATTTGCATCGAGGCTATAACGTTGGCACGTGCACGGGTTTTGTTGCACAACACCAACGGGCATCCCAGATATTTAGCATACGTGCTGGCACGTTTAGAGCCACCTACATCGGGCGATGCTATGACGAGATCGCCTAAATGAAGGCTTTGAAGATAAGGTAAGATGACTCCCGAGGCATATAGATGGTCGACAGGCATATCGAAGAAACCTTGTATTTGGTCGGCGTGTAGATCCATAGTAATGACGCGATTGACACCGGCAGCAGAAAGCAAATCAGCCACCAACTTTGCCCCAATGGAGACACGAGGCTTGTCTTTTCGGTCTTGGCGAGCCCAACCGAAATAGGGGATGACAGCATTGATAGTTCGTGCTGAGGCACGTTTGGCCGCATCAATCATCAGCAACAACTCCATCAAATTGTCTGATGAGGGGAATGTGCTTTGAACCAAGAAAATGTCCCTACCACGAATACTCTCCTCGTAAGATACCGAGAACTCACCATCAGAAAACGTTGTAATCTGTAGTTCTCCTAAAGGACAATCTAAACTTTGACAAATGCGTTCTGCGAGGTACTTGGTGGCTGTACCTGAAAATACCATGTAATTTTTGTTCATTGTAGATATGTTGGACTTAAAGGGTCTTTCATGTGTTTTACGGGCATACTATAAATATATCAACCGACAGCCTTCCTTAATTTGCCGAAATGTTCTATCAATGCTTTATAGTCTTTCTCTTGGTGAATGTCAAAGCGGTTCCATAGGTCTCCACTGATGACTACACCTCCGAAACCGAGGTCACGCGCAAACTTGATGGTCTCTAGATTCATGCCTCCCAGCGCATATACATGGCGGTCTATGAGTCCGTGACGTGATGCCTCCTTTAATTCGTCTAAAGTAAACGAAGCCTTTGGGATGAGCTCTGCATGGCTATCGAAAATGTATTTCAACATGACATAGTCGGCATTTCGTTTGCTCTCCTTCAGTTGTTCCAGACGAGTGCAAGTTCGGCTGAGATGCCCCTTGTAGTTTTGAGGAACTGCCACGCCTTCGTCCACATGAATACCATGCAGGTTGTACTCTTCCTTTAGATAGAAGTTATCATGCACGGTGATATATTTATGATAGTTTTCTGCGAGTAACGAGAGTAGGCGCTCTGAATATATTGGCTCAGAATCGGGTTTATAGAGATGCAGGTTGTCAAGCCCTTCGTCAAAAAGCGAAGTGAGGATCTTGTCTTCCTCAACGAAGAATACGGGTTGTGTCATCAATACCAGTTTCATGGTCATTATGCGCTTTTGTGAGGGCTGTTCTTAGTATATGCGTCACTAATTTGCTGACTCAAATTCGCGCAAGAAACGGATATCGTTTTCCGAGAACATGCGCAGATCGCTGACTCGATACTTGAGATTGGTAATGCGCTCTACGCCCATACCAAAAGCATAACCGCTATAGGTTCTGGAGTCTATGCCGCATTGTTCAAGCACGTTGGGGTCCACCATCCCGCATCCAAGAATTTCCACCCAGCCTGTATGTTTGCAAAAACCACATCCTGTGCCTCCGCAGATGAAACACGAAATGTCCATCTCGGCACTTGGTTCCGTGAACGGGAAATAAGAGGGACGTAGTCGGATTTTGGTATCTGTACCAAACATCTCGCGGGCAAACGACAATAATACTTGCTTCAAATCAGTGAACGACACGTTCTTGTCAATATAGAGTCCTTCTACTTGATGGAAAAAGCAATGGGCGCGTGCTGTAATGGCCTCATTGCGATAGACGCGTCCTGGGCAGATGACGCGGATAGGCTCCTTTAGCTGACCATCTTCAGTGTGCATCTGTTCCATCACGCGAGCTTGTACACTACTGGTGTGCGAGCGTAGCAGAATATTCTTGGTCACGTCATTGGGATGCTGGCTGACGAAGAAAGTGTCTTGCATATCGCGGGCAGGATGATCGGCGGCAAAGTTCATCTTAGTGAACACGTGCAGGTCGTCCTCCATCTCGGGACCGTCGGCCAAAACAAAACCCATGCGCGAGAAAATGTCGATAATCTCATTGGTAACGACTGTCAAGGGGTGACGCGTACCTAATTTAATAGGGTATGGTGTCCTTGTCAGGTCTATACCATCTGTATTGGTCTCTTGCATCTCAGTTTGCACTTTCAGCAAACTAATGCGCTCCTGTGCAAGTTGCTTCAGCTCGTTTATTTTCATGCCAACGATTTTCTTTTCCTCGGCAGCTACATTGCGGAAATCATTCATCAAGGCTGTAATTTCACCTTTTTTACTCAGGTATTTCACTCTCAATTGCTCCACCTCGTTGGCGTTCTTGGCGCTTAAGGTCTCCACTTCTTTCAACAATTGTTCTATCTTGTCGAGTATCATATTTTTATGCGCTATCTTAAATTTTGATGCAAAGGTATAAAATAATTTAGAATTACGAGTTATGAATTATGAATTATTTCGTAACTTTGCGCCAAAATTTGAGCAAGGACAAGGATTTTACACTAATTGATGAGACGTTATCTGTTATTTTGCCCGCTTGTGGCCATTGTATTGTTGGCGGCCTGCAATGGCAGAGACCAAAGCCATACCACGAATGATTTGGACACGTTATCCGCCGACACATTGGTTGCTGACTCTTTTGATGAGGATTTCTCGACTGTGGTAGTGCCCAAGGCGGCTGATGAGTTGTTCGATGATTTTATTTTCAATTTTGCGGGCAATCGTAAGTTGCAACGAGAGCGCATTGTATTCCCTCTGCTGACGGAGCAAAATGGACAACAAACGTATCTCTCACGTAGCCAGTGGAAAATGGAGCACTTTTTCATGCGTCAGGGTTACTACATCCTGCTTTTCGATAGCGAGCGGCACATGGAGATAGTCAAGGACACTAGCATTATACGGGCCGTCGTCGAGAAGATTATCTTTGATGAGGGAACCATCCAGCAATATGTTTTTAACCGTATCCGGGGCACGTGGATGATGACTAGCATCCATAAGATTCCGCTCACACAATCGCATAATGCCACTTTTTTGGCGTTCTACCACCAATTTGCCTGCGACCCCGATTTTCAAGCCAACCATTTAGAAAAAACGGTGGGCTTTGAGGGACCAGACCCAGACGATGATTTCAGCCAAATGGAGGGCATCATTACGTCGGACACATGGGAAGCCTTCGCACCCCAACTGCCTTCAAAAAGCCTATATAATATAGTATACGGAAGGCCAGAACAAGAGGGTAACCAAAAGATATACGTCTTGCGAGGCATTGCCAACGGTTTGGAGTTGCAAATGACGTTTAGACGTAGGGGCGATACCTGGAGACTCTCTAAACTGATTACATAACTATGAAGGATATTAGAGACTATAGTCTTAAAAATCACAATACTTTTGGCCTTAATGCCTGTTGCGACCGCTTCCTTGAGTTTTATAACGTAAGCGAGGCTATGCAGGTCGTTCGCCTTATACGTAGCGCCCACCAGCCTTATTTGATAATAGGCGGCGGGAGCAACCTGCTGCTGACGAAAGATTTCGCGGGGCTTGTTCTACACTCGGCCATAAAAGATTACATGATAGAGGGACGACGGATGAAGTGCGGAAGTGGTATGGCGTGGGACGACGTGGTGAGCATCAGTATCCAAAACGGACTCTATGGTGCTGAGAACTTGTCGCTTATTCCTGGTGACGTTGGAGCTAGTGCCGTGCAAAATATTGGGGCATACGGAGCGGAGGTGAAAGATCTTATTGTAGAGATTCGTGCGATAGAGATTCAGACAGGCCAGCTCCGCACGTTCACTCCAGCCGAATGCCAATATGGCTATAGACAGAGTCGCTTTAAAAACGAATGGAAGAACAAATATCTAATTACTTCCGTAACATATGAATTCTCAAAAGTTTTCAATCCTCGGTTAGAGTATGGGAATATTCGTTCAGAATTAGAGCGTAGGGGCGTCAGTTTACCAACGCCAGTACAACTTCGCCAAGTCATCATCGACCTGAGGAACGAGAAATTGCCCGACCCAAAAGTGATGGGAAATGCTGGTAGTTTTTTCGTCAACCCCGTTGTTATTCGCCCAAAATTCGAGGAACTCTTGGCACGCTATCCCCAGATGCCCCACTACTTCATAGACAAGGAGCACGAAAAGATTCCTGCTGGCTGGCTGATAGAGCAATGCGGATGGAAAGGTCGAGCATTGGGGGCTGCTGGCGTTTACGACCGTCAAGCTTTAGTGCTGGTCAACCGGGGTGGGGCAACGGGTGCTGACATCGTAAGACTTTGCAATGCTATCCAGCATGACGTAAGACAAACTTTTGGCATAGACATACAGACAGAAGTAAATATCGTGTAACCCCACATTTATTTATTAGCATGCAATTAACTTTTTTAGGAACGGGAACATCTTGCGGAGTACCCACCATCGGTTGTTCGTGTTATACTTGTACAAGTACTGACCCGCACGATAAACGTTTGCGCTGCTCGGCACTCGTCGAAACAGAACAGACACGCCTGCTAATTGATTGTGGACCAGACTTTCGGCAGCAGATTCTGTCGCAGCCCTTCAGACGTATTGATGGTATTCTGATAACGCATGCCCATTATGACCATGTTGGGGGAACGGATGACATCCGCCCATATTGCCAATTTGGAGAAATAAACATCTACGCAGACCCGATAGCGCGACAAGGTATGCTACAAATGCTCCCATACTGTTTTGCAGAGCACCGATATCCTGGTGTTCCAGCTATCCAATTACACGAAATTCACCCGCACAACCTTTTCCAGATAGGCGATATCCACATCATGCCATTTGAAGTGATGCACCATGACCTGCCAATTCTCGGCTATCGTCTTACACATGGTCAGCATACGTTAGCCTACATCACTGACATGAAAACTATTAGCGAGAAAGAAATCCCCTATGTTGAACGGGTCGACACATTAATAGTAAATGCTCTGCGCCAGAAGCCCCACCACTCACATCAGACGTTGGACGAAGCAGTAATTTTTGCCCATCGCATTGCAGCATGCCAGACATGGCTCATTCATTCCAGTCATGACATTGGGCGGCATGCTGAAGTGAACGCAGCGCTGCCCCAGAGTGTTCAGATGGCTTTTGACGGTTTAGTGGTGGAAATCTAATGGCACTTCTCGGCGATTTTTTTGGACATTGTTGAGAATCTATTTCTTCTTGTTCTTCGAAACTAAAAATTTGGTGGTTTCAAAAAATATTAGTACCTTTGCGCACGGTTTAGGCTAAGGATATAAAAGATAAAGATTTAGTAAGGTAAATATTGTATTTGCGTATGGGAAAAGTCATACTTACAGGAGACCGTCCGACGGGTAAACTCCACCTTGGACACTATGTAGGCTCGTTGCGTCGTCGTGTAGAGTTACAAGAAACTGGTGACTACGACAAGATGTTCGTATTTATGGCCGACGTGCAGGCTTTAACTGATAATGCTGACAATCCGGAGAAATTGCGCCAGAACATTGTGGAGGTGGCACTTGACTACCTTTCGGCAGGTTTGAATCCAGAGAAGTGCACGCTTTTCGTTCAGAGCTATATTCCCGAGTTGGCTGAGCTGACAACTTATTTGATGAACCTTATCACTGTAAGTCGCGTGCAACGCAACCCAACGGTGAAGACAGAAATCAAAATGCGCAACTTTGAGGCTAACATTCCTTTGGGTTTCTTTTGCTACCCCGTTTCACAGGCGGCCGACATTGCGTTGTTCAAAGCTACTACTGTGCCGGCGGGCGAGGATCAAGAGCCCATGCTGGAGGTGACACGTGAGTTGGTTCGCCGTTTCAACCAGACGTATGCTCCCGTGTTGGTAGAGCCCGACATTATGTTGCCCGATAACCAGACGGCCCGACGTCTGCCTGGTACCGACGGCAAGGAAAAAATGTCGAAGTCGCTGGGTAACTGTATTTATCTTTCCGACAATGCCGACACCGTATGGCAGAAAGTCCGCTCGATGTACACAGACCCAGAGCACGTCAATCTGAACGATCCGGGGCACGTGGAGGGTAATGCGGTTTTTACCTATCTTGATGCCTTCTCTACTGATGCCGATTTTGCTAATTTTTTGCCAGAGTATCAGAATCTTGATGAATTGAAGGAGCATTATCGTCGTGGAGGATTAGGCGACATGAAGTGTAAGAAGTTCCTCAATCAGGTGCTTAATCAGATGTTGGAGCCTATTCGTCAACGCAGGCATGAGTTTGAGCAGGATATACCCGAGATTTACAATATCTTGCGTAAGGGAACGGAGCAGGCTCGTGAGACAGCGGTTCAAACGATGGCGGAGGTTCGTGAGGCAATGCGCATCAATTATTTTGATGATATTGAACTCATTCAGTCGCAGGCCAATCGGTTCCAGAAAAAGTCGTAGAGAGACTCTTAATCACAAATTGTTTTTTTAGCATAATAGGTATGAGTGATAGATTATATATTTTTGACACCACGCTTCGCGATGGAGAGCAGGTTCCTGGTTGCCAATTGAATACCGTTGAAAAGATTCAGGTAGCTAAAGCGTTGGAGCAATTGGGGGTCGATGTGATTGAGGCAGGATTCCCCATCAGTTCGCCTGGTGATTTCAATTCCGTGATTGAGATTTCCAAGGCTGTGACGTGGCCTACCATTTGTGCCTTGACGCGTGCCGTACAAAAGGATATAGAAGTAGCGGCTGACGCTCTGAAGTATGCCAAGCACAAGCGAATTCATACGGGTATTGGCACCAGTGACTCACATATTAAATATAAATTCAATTCCAATCGGGAGGAAATAATTGAACGTGGTGTAGCGGCCGTGAAATATGCCAAGAAGTTCGTCGAAGACATTGAGTTCTATTGCGAGGATGCTGGGCGCACGGAAAACGAGTATCTGGCTCGGGTGGTCGAGGCCGTCATCAAGGCTGGCGCTACTGTTGTCAACATACCAGACACTACGGGCTATTGCCTACCTCAAGAATATTTTGAGAAGATAAAATATCTAAAAGAGCATGTCGATGGCATTGATAAGGTTGTCATCTCTACTCATTGCCACAATGATTTGGGTATGGCAACCGCCAATACTTTCAACGGAGTAATGGGAGGAGCACGTCAGGTAGAGGTAACCATTAACGGAATTGGAGAACGTGCTGGTAATACGTCACTTGAAGAGATTGCTATGATTCTGAAATGTCATAAGGGACTCGGCATAGAGACCAACATTAATACCTCCAAGATTTACCCTACGAGTCGTATGGTCTCCTCGCTGATGAACATGCCAGTGCAACCAAACAAGGCTATTGTGGGACGTAATGCCTTTGCCCATTCCAGTGGTATCCACCAAGATGGCGTGCTGAAGAATGTGCAGACGTATGAGATTATGGACCCGAAGGATGTTGGAATTGACGACAATAGCATAGTGCTGACCGCCCGCTCTGGTCGTGCGGCATTGAAACATCGTCTCAGTGCCAACGGCGTTGAGGTGAGCGAGGAGAAACTCGACAAGATATATGAGAAGTTCCTCCAGTTGGCAGACCAGAAAAAGGAGGTCAACGATGCTGATGTGCTAATGTTAGCTGGTGCCGACACTGCCGATGCCCATGCAGTTAAGCTTGATTTCTTGCAAGTCACAACGGGTAAGGGCGTTAAGAGCGTTGCCTCCATTGGACTGGATATTTCCAACCAGAAGTTCGAGGCTGCTGCTTCGGGTAATGGCCCTGTAGATGCAGCCATTAAAGCGTTGAAAAAGATTATCATGAAACAGATGACGCTGAAGGAATTTACCATCCAAGCCATCTCGAAAGGCTCTGACGATGTGGGTAAGGTGCACATGCAGGTGGAGTACG
>JAFLSF010000038.1 GCA_022511045.1 Prevotella sp. | reverse complement strand
GACCCGCGACCCCAACCTTGGCAAGGTTGTGCTCTACCAACTGAGCTATTTCCGCTTGTCAAAACCCTAAATTAGGGACATCTCTCTTGATTGCGGATGCAAAGGTACAACTTTTTTCGGAACCGCCAAAACTTTTCGTGGCTTTTTTGAAAAAAATTTGTTTTACTATCCTCACACCTTATATTATATACACGCTATAAAAACAAAGAGAAAGAGGGAGAGAACAAAGCCAGCCCACAAAATGTTCTTAACGAACAATACTCCCACCTCTTATCTCTTTGACTCGTCTACCCGTTTACTTGACAGGAATATTCTTTAGCACGTCAAGTAAATGATCCCACACCATCTGAACGGTAGGTATATGTAGGCGCTCGTCGGGCGTATGGACGAAACGTAGTGTAGGCCCAAACGACACCATATCAAGATTTGGATAACGCTCGGAGAACAAGCCGCACTCCAAACCAGCATGGATGCCACGAACGACAGGTTCCTTTTGGAACAATTTCTTATAGGATGCTATGACTATCTTCTGCAACTCACTATCGGCACGCATTCTCCAAGCAGGATAGCCGTCGGAGTATTTAACCTCGGCACCAGCCAACGTAAAGCATGCATTGATAGTGGCACACATGTTGTCAAGATTAGACATCACATTTGAACGTTGCGACGAAACAATGGTAATTTCATTAATAGTGGTCTCGATACTGGCAATATTGCTTGAAGTCTCCACCATGCCATTGAGTGTAGGGTCTTGGCAAATGGCATAGATACCATTATCGACAGCTTGAAGAGCATATACAAAATTCTTAGCAACGTTAGCCTCTATGACAGGCTCTGCCTCCGTACTTTCCATCGTCCACACCATCTGGGTGTCCGTCACATGGAATTCTTCCTCCACCTGCGAGGCATAAACGTTCCAATCGGCCTTAACATTTTCTTTGACGGTATTTGGAACAGCAATAACAAAACTACCATCACGAGGAATGGCATTGTGCATCTTGCCACTATTAAACTGGGCCAGACGGATGCCCTCATAGCGTTGCATCTCCTGGAACAAGAAACGACCCAACAATTTAATGGCATTGGCACGTTGCTTGTTAATATCGTCACCAGAATGACCACCCACCAATCCTTTCAGCTGACCACGCATAAAGAATGAGTCGACTGGCGCTTTTTCGCGCTGAAATGTGAATTTGGCAGTAGTGTTACGGCCTCCCGCACAAGAGACGAAAATCTCGCCTTCGTCCTCTGAGTCAAGGTTAATAAGGTAATCGCCAGTCATAAAACCAGCTTTCATACCCATCGCACCAGTCAAGCCTGTCTCCTCGTCACGAGTAAAGACACATTCGATAGGTCCATGTTCAATATCGTCAGATGCCAAGATTGCTAACTCTATGGCACAACCTATTCCGTCATCAGCTCCTAATGTTGTGCCTTCAGCTGTCAGCCACTCTCCATCTACATAAGTTTTTATAGCATCAGTATCGAAATTAAACTCTACGTCAACCAGTTTATCGCATACCATATCCATGTGACTTTGTAGGATAACCGTCTTACAATTCTCCATGCCTTTGGTGGCAGGCTTGCGGATAATGACATTACCCGTCTCGTCGACTATCGTATCCAACCCACGACTCTCGCCCCACTCTTTCAAGTAGTCAATCATCTTTTCTTCGCGCTTGGAAGGTCGCGGAATTTGGTTAATTCTTGCAAATTGATCGAATACCGCAACAGGTTTTAACGCACTTTTACTCATATTTAATGTTTATTTTAATGTTTGGTATTTATTGTTTGATATTTAATTCGTACCTTTGCAGGCGCAAAAGTAATCATTTATGACGGAAATTCTGCTATCAAGCACGTTAATAATTGCTATCGGCATGATATTTTTATGCGTAAAACTGATTTTTCGCAAGAATGGAAGCTTCAGCTCTCAACATATTCATGATAGCAAGGCCATGCGGGAAAGGGGTATACATTGCGTGATGGACCAGGACCGCGAAATGCGTCACAAGAGCAAATTTGCCGTTAGCGAAAAAGCAATAAGACAATAAAAACAATAGAAAAACATGATGAAAAAGTACTTGATGATGGCCGCAGCTGTTGTAGCACTGCTGGCTTCTTGCAACAACGAGAGTCCTAAAATGGACGAAAAGAACACCGACAAGGCCGAGATAGCGGACAAAGGTGGTCTAAAAATTGCCTATGTTGAAGTAGACTCGCTGATGACTCAGTACGAGTTCTGCAAGGAATTCTCCTTAATTCTACAAAAGAAAAGCAACAACGCTCGCAATACGCTAAACCAGAAAGGACAGGCTTTGCAAAGTGCTATGGTAAACTTCCAACAAAAGTTGCAAAACAACGGGTTTACCAGTCGTGAGCAGGCAGAAGCCCAACAAAACGCCATCCAACGCCAGCAACAGAGCTTGCAGGAATTACAAGCTCGTTTGGAGAATGAATTGGCCAGCGAAACGGCTAAATATAACGAGGGTTTGCGCGACTCGCTCATGCACTTCCTTGAGAAATATAATAAGGACAAGAAATTCGACATTATTTTGACCAAACAGGGCGACAATATTCTTTACGCCGCCAAACGCTTTGACATCACCAACGACGTCATCAACGGTCTGAATAAGAGCTATAAGTCTACACTCAAGACAGAAACGCAAAAAGACGAGAAGAAATAAATTGGGGTCAGTTTATTAGGTAAACTACAATGGGTGTAGACATACGGAAAATTCTGACCAAGCTCCGCATCAACGAGCTTAACGAGATGCAACGACACGCCGTCGAAGCCATCATGGGTTCCGACGGTGATGTTGTTTTACTATCACCTACTGGTTCGGGAAAGACGCTGGCCTACCTCCTACCAATAATGCAACTGATAGATTCAAATAATGAACAGGTGCAGGCGCTGGTCATTACCCCAGGGCGAGAGCTGGCTTTACAATCGGACCAAGTGCTGAAAAACATGGGTTGTGGAGTGCGCTCTGTTAGTTGCTATGGAGGACGTGCAGCAATGGACGAGCATAAAGTATTAAAAGAGGTACGACCACAAATTGTCTTTGGCACTCCTGGCAGATTGAACGACCATTTGGATAAGGGGAATTTCACGCGCTATGGTATTCGCTACCTCATTATTGACGAGTTTGACAAATGTCTAGAGATGGGGTTTCAAAGCGAGATGCAAAAGCTCCTTAAAAGTCTACCAGGATTGCACCATCGTATCTTGCTCTCTGCTACGGATGCAGAGCAGATTCCTCTTTTCGTCTCTATGGGCAAGACCAAGAGACTTTCTTTTCTATCCCAGAACAAACAGATTTCGGAGCGGGTGACACTCTATGAAGTGCATAGTCCACAAAAAGACAAGTTGCAAACCCTTCGAGAGCTGTTGCTTGGTTTTGGTAATGAGAGTAGCATCGTATTTTTGAACTATCGCGACTCCGTTGAACGAGTGGACGAATATCTTCGCAAACAAGGTTTCACTACCAGTTGCTTTCATGGTGGACTAGAACAAAAGCAACGAGAAGATGCTCTCTATAAGTTTAGCAACGGCTCTGCAAATGTTTTGGTCAGTACAGATCTTGCATCAAGAGGTATTGACATTCCCAATATCAAAAATATTATCCATTATCATCTGCCAGAGAGTGAAGATGGTTATATCCACCGCGTAGGTCGTACTGCTCGCTGGGATGCGACTGGACGCACATTTTTCATTCTCAGTGCTGGAGAACAAATTCCTGACTACGTGGAGGGCGATGTAGAGCCATACACCTTCGAAAACGCATCTATTGAAAAGCCTCTTCTTCCCAAGATGGCGACTGTCTATATAGGTAAGGGCAAAAAAGACAAGATTTCAAAAGGCGACATCGTGGGTTTTCTATGTAAGGCAGGCGGACTAAAAGCAGATGAAATAGGCCGTATTGACGTGAGAGAGCGATATGCCTATGCGGCCGTCAAACGCGAAAAATTACGGCAAGTGATTCGGCAAGCCCAGGGTGAGAAAATCAAGGGAATCAAGACGATAATTGAAGAAGTACGATAAAATTCTTCGTTAAATATTTGTCCAATTCAACAAAAAAGCGTAATTTCGCACCGTCTTAATAGGATAAAACAACGAGAAGTCATAGTGAACAGAAATATGAGTATGAGTTATACAAGATATTCTCCAAAGAAAAAACAACTTTTCTAAGGGAGAAAACAAATGCGAAAAACTTTATTAAATAAAAGAACAAATATGAAGAAGTACAACTTTAACGCTGGTCCCTCAATGCTTCCCCGCGAGGTCATCGAAAAGACCGCACAACAGTGTTTAGACTTCAACGGCTCTGGTCTCTCTTTGATGGAGATCAGCCATCGTGCAAAAGACTTTCAGCCTGTCGTTGACGAAGCAGTGGCTCTGGTCAAAGAGCTACTCGGTGTACCCGAAGGATATTCTGTCATCTTCCTTGGAGGCGGTGCATCCTTAGAGTTTTGCATGATTCCTTATAACTTCCTCATTACGAAGGCTGCCTATCTGAATACGGGTGTATGGGCAAAGAAAGCGATGAAAGAAGCCAAGCTATATGGCGAAGTAGTAGAGGTAGCCTCATCTGCTGATGCAAACTACACTTTTATTCCTAAGGAATGGACGGTTCCAGCTGATGCCGACTACCTCCATATTACTACAAACAACACTATCTATGGCACAGAGATTCGCAAGGACCTTGACGTCAATGTGCCTATGATTGCCGATATGTCTTCGGATATTTTCTCACGTCCTATTGATGTTAAGAAATACGACGCCATTTATGCTGGCGCTCAGAAGAATCTTGCTATGGCTGGTGTAACTATTGTTATCGTGAAAGACGAGAAACTGGGTCGCGCTCCGCGCGAAATTCCAACCATGCTTGACTACCGCACCCACGTTGACAAAGGCTCTATGTTTAACACACCTCCAGTAGTGCCAATCTACTCAGCTTTGGAAACCCTACGCTGGATTAAGGGAAACGGCGGTGTTGAGGCAATGGATAAGTTGGCTCAGCAACGTGCTGAAATCGTCTACGGAGAGATTGATCGCAATAAGATGTTCAAGGGTACCGCTGTTGAGGAGGATCGCTCGTTAATGAATATATGTTTTGTAATGGCTGATGAATATAAAGAACTGGAAAAGGAGTTCCTCGACTTTGCCGTATCGAAAGGTATGGTTGGTGTCAAAGGACATCGCTCCGTCGGAGGTTTCCGCGCCAGCTGCTACAACGCACAGACTATTGAGGGTGTCAATGCACTCGCAGCCTGCATGAAAGAGTTCGAAGCAAGCCACTAAAGATTGGGCCATTTATGATTAAGTTGCAAGTCAAAACCATATAGCAATGAAAGTATTAGTAGCAACAGAGAAGCCATTTGCAGCAGCAGCTGTAGATGGTATCCGCAAAGAGATTGAAGCCGCAGGTAACGAGTTGGCATTGCTGGAAAAATATACGGAGAGAGTGCAGTTGCTTGATGCCGTTAAGGACGCTGACGCACTGATTATTCGCTCAGATAAGGTTGACGCAGAGGTGCTTGACGCCGCCAAGCAATTAAAGATAGTTGTTCGTGCAGGAGCTGGCTACGACAATATTGATTTGGTTGCTGCTACTGCTCACAACATAGTAGCAGAGAACACTCCTGGCCAAAATGCTAATGCCGTTGCCGAGTTGGTGTTTGGACTATTGGTATTTGCTGTTCGTAATTTCTACAACGGAAAGGCTGGCACGGAACTTATGGGCAAGAAATTAGGAATTCTGGCGTTTGGCAATGTTGGTCGTAACGTGGCCCGTATTGCAAAAGGCTTCGGAATGGAGGTTTACGCTTACGATGCCTTCTGCCCTGCCGAAGTTATAGAGCAGGCTGGAGTGAAAGCTGTAGCCAACCAAGATGCACTTTTCGAGCAGTGTGACGTAGTTTCACTTCATATCCCAGCAACTCCAGATACTAAACAGAGTATTAACTACACTCTGGTTGGTAAGATGAAAAAAGGCGGAATTTTAGTAAACACAGCCCGTAAGGAAGTTATCAACGAGTCTGAATTGCTGAAACTAATGTTGGAACGCCAAGACTTGAAATTCATTACAGACATCATGCCAGACCAACACGATGAATTCCAAAAATTAGAGGGACGTTACTTCTCTACGCCTAAGAAAATGGGTGCACAGACAGCTGAGGCTAACACTAATGCTGGTATTGCTGCTGCCCATCAGATTAACGCCTTTTTTAAGGACGGCGACACCAAGTTCCAAGTCAACAAGTAAGACTACACAATTATCATCAGCGCCCCTACTCTGTCAAGAATGGGGGCGTTGTTGTTCAAGCCAATGAAGGTTACCATTTACGACAAAAGTGAACTACTACCCGAGTTGCCACCTGCAACGGGCTTCTTCCACAGCCGTGAATTGATGGAACTATGTGAGAATACCCCTCGCCAACGTCCCTTTATGGCTGTAGTGACAGACGACGATGGACAGACCTTGTCTTGTTTGTTAGCGGTAGAGCGCAGTCGTCGCTCATGGCTTCCACCTTATTTATATAGGCACGTCAGGGTGTTAGGAGAAGGAGCCTATCGCGGCAAACCCGACAATATGTTGTTTTCAATGATGATTGACGCGCTGACCCGCCGAATGGACAGCAGAACCCTATACATGGAAGTGAGTCATCTGGGACAGAAGATGTTTGGTTACGCAGCACTAAGGGCAGCTGGTTATTTCCCCGTAAAATGGATGAGTATCCACAATTCGCTACATTCGCGAACTCCAGAGGAACGCATTAGCAAACGTCAACTCAAGCATATTAAACAGGCCGCCAAACATGGTGTTATTACCAAAACGGTAGAGTCGGACGAAGAATTCAAAGCTTTTATACGATTATTGCGTCGGCACCACTGGTTAAAGCCTCGCCGATATGTGCCCGACTATCGCTTTTTCCAAGCTATGAAAGAGCATCAACACTGTACATTGTTTATTACAAAATACAATGAACATATCATTGGTTGTTCGTGTTGTGTCTATGCCGACGGAGATGCCTATCTATGGTACTCGGCTTCGCGCAGAAAAAGTTTCGCAGCGCTACATCCAAATGCAGTAACCTTTTGGAATACTATTTGTTATACTTATGAGCATAAATGTCAGCATATTCGCTTTATGGACGTAGGCCTACCTTTCCGTCGTAATCCTTATCGCGATTTTATTCTTAGTTTCGGAGGAAAAGAGGTAAGTACATACCGATGGTTCCGCATCTCTATTCGGTGGGTAAATCATTTAGCATCATGGCTATGGAGAGAGTGAGTGCT
Organism: Prevotella sp.; assembly: GCA_022511045.1. Lineage (GTDB taxonomy): Bacteria > Bacteroidota > Bacteroidia > Bacteroidales > Bacteroidaceae > Prevotella. Next base: position 13,914 of record JAFLSF010000038.1, on the reverse strand, counting down.
CAAACAATAAATAACGATCTATAGCGTTATTGTATACAATGAGTGCAAAGAAATACATCCTTATCGCTGGTTTGTTCCTTATGATGCTACCTGTACAGGCTCAGCGTTTCACTTTGTCAGGAAAAGTTACAGACCAAGATGGCAATGCTTTGGAGCTATGTACTATTGCTTGTATAGAACAGGGCGTAGTAACTATGGCTGACTTAAAAGGTGAATACAAAATGACCTTACAGTCGAAAGACTCTGTGGTAATTAGATATTCTATGGTGGGCTATCAAGCAAAGACGCGCGTTTTACGCAATCCCAGAAGCAATCAGAAACTGCTCATCTCACTACAACCCATACAGGATTTACAGGAAGTAGTAGTGGTTGAAAAGCGAAGACAGACGACTGCCACAGAACAATTGGAAACAAAAAATCTAAGGCATACTCCTTCTACTACAGGAAATGCCGTAGAAGAATTGGTACAACAACAAGCTGGCGTATCAACCCACAACGAGTTGTCCAGCCAATATAACGTTCGCGGTGGCTCATTCGACGAAAATTCTGTTTACATCAACAATGTGGAGATCTATCGTCCACTATTAATCCGCTCTGGGCAACAGGAAGGTTTATCTGTCATCAATGGCAATATGGTGGAGAAGATTGGTTTCTCCAGCGGCGGATTCGAGGCGAAATATGGTGATAAAATGTCATCGGCTCTTGATATTCAATATCGACGCCCAACTCGTCTGGAGGCAAATCTTCAAGCATCACTATTAGGTGGAAGTGTCTTTTTAGGCTATGGCAATAAGAAATTCTCGATGAGTCACGGCTTACGTTACAAAACTACCCGTTATCTATTGGGCTCATTGGAAACAAAAGGCGAGTATAATCCAAACTTTCTGGACTATCAGGCATACATTACATGGCAACCAAACGAGCGTTGGAGCATAGATATGATTGGTAATATCTCAGAAAACCACTATAATTTTTCGCCAGAAGACCGAGAAACATCGTTTGGTACTATGGAAAATGTCAAGACTTTTAAAGTATATTTCGATGGCCAAGAGAAAGACATATTCCGTACCCTTTTCGGATCAATCCGCCTCCAGCGTATCTTCTCACCTAAAACACGTGTTAGCCTATTGTTCTCGGCTTTCCATACCAAAGAACAAGAGACTTATGACATTCAAGGACAATATTGGCTAAACGAAACACTAACACAAGAACAATTAGGTGTTGGGACTTATATGGAGCATGCTCGCAACTATTTGACTGCCAATGTAAAGAGTGCCAAACTAATGCTTAACCACAAGGCTGGCCGGCATGATTGGGAAGCAGGTATCACTATGAAATGGGAAAAATTAGAGGAGAAAGCCCGTGAATATGAGATGCGCGACTCCAGCGGCTATAGCATTCCCCATTCTGCAGACCGTCTTGACCTTATTTATTCGTTGGTATCGAAAAACACACTGAAATCAACCCGCATTGAGGGATACATACAAGATACTTACAAATTCTCAACTAATAGCGAACAACCTTGGCATTTCACATTAAACTATGGTCTACGTATTTCTAACTGGAATTACAATAAAGAGACTATCGTATCACCCCGCATCTCCATTGCCGCTATTCCTGCTTTCAATGAAGATATAACATTTCGCTTGTCAACGGGGCTTTACTACCAAGCACCTTTTTATAAAGAACTGCGTGACACATCGAAAGTAAACGGACAAACAGTTGTTACACTAAATCAAAAAATACGAAGCCAGCGTAGTATTCACATCGTAGGAGCCTTCGACTATCGTTTCCGTGCTATGGAGCGTCCTTTCCGCTTTACGGCAGAGGCGTATTACAAGCTAATGGGAAATCTTGTACCGTATAACGTACAAAATATGAAGGTAGTTTATACAGGCGAAAACAATGCTAAGGGATATGCTCTCGGCTTAGACCTAAAGTTATACGGTGAGTTCGTACCAGGTACCGACTCATGGGTAACTTTCTCCGTTATGTCTACCAAACAGACACTAAATGGTATGAGTATTCCTATGCCTACTGACCAGCGATGGGGTATCAACTTACACTTCACTGACTATTTTCCTGGCACAGAACGTTGGAAAATGACCCTACGTCTGGCATTTGCTGACGGCTTGCCATTTGGTGCCCCCCATCGTGGATTGGAGTATCAGCAATTCCGTGCTCCCGCCTATAAGCGTGCCGATATCGGTATGAGCTATCTGCTTTTGGGCAAGACCGACAAGGAACCGTCGTTCAAAAAACCACGTATTTGGCTTGGTATTGATGGACTTAATATTTTTGGAATCTCCAACGTTAATTCGTATTATTGGGTAACTGATGTTACCAACCACCAATATGCCGTACCCAATTACCTCACGGGCAGACAAATCAATGGAAAGGTACTAATAGAGTTTTAATAATCTTTAATTCTCCTTTGCGAATTCTTCATTTATAATTAAAAATCGTACCTTTGCACAAATTTTAAATTATAATAGTTAAATAGTATGAAAATATCTCACATTGAGCATCTGGGCATAGCCGTTCAGAGCATCGAAGAGAGCCTGCCATTCTTTACCGACGTGTTGGGCTTAGAGTGTTATGCAACAGAAGTTGTAGAAGACCAGAAAGTAAAGACTGCTTTCTTGAAATGCGGCGAGGTAAAGTTGGAGCTTTTGGAGCCTACATCTCCAGAGAGTACTATCCAGAAATGGCTTGACAAGGGCAATAAGGGTGTTCACCACGTAGCATTCTGTATAGAGGATGGTGTAGCCAACGCATTGGCCGAGGTCAGCGAAAAGGGTGTACGCCTTATTGACCAGCAACCCCGTAAGGGTGCCGAGCAATTAAACATTGCTTTCTTGCATCCGAAGTCTACCGCAGGCGTACTGACCGAACTTTGTGAACATTAATATTATTCTTTCTATAAATCTCCAGAATATTCAGGTCACGCCTTGAGCATTTGGACAAATATTAACCAACGACTATGAGTAAACAATTAGAGAAAATTAAGCAACTCATCGAGAAGCGTGAACAGGCTCGTCTCGGTGGTGGTGAGAAAGCTATACAAAAACAGCATGACAAGGGAAAGTATACCGCCCGTGAGCGTATTGAGATGCTGCTTGACAAAGGTTCCTTCGAAGAGTATGACATGTTCAAAGAGCATCGTTGCCATAACTTTGGTATGGAGAAAAAACAATTCTTAGGCGATGGTGTGGTTGCTGGAAGCGGTACTATTGACGGACGCCTTGTGTTCATCTTTGCACAGGATTTCACCGTACATGCTGGTTCACTCTCAGAGACAATGTCTCAGAAGATTTGTAAGGTGATGGATATGGCTATGAAGATGGGCGCTCCCGTTATCGGCATCAATGACTCAGGTGGTGCACGTATTCAAGAAGGAATCAATGCTTTGGCTGGCTATGCCGAGATTTTTGAGCGTAATATTTTAGCATCAGGTGTTATTCCTCAGATTAGCGGAATCTTTGGCCCTTGTGCAGGTGGTGCTGTCTATAGTCCCGCCCTTACCGACTTCACATTGATGATGGAGGGTACCAGCTATATGTTCCTTACAGGTCCGAAAGTTGTAAAGACTGTTACTGGTGAAGATATTGACCAAGAACATCTGGGTGGTGCTTCGGTTCACGCATCAAAGTCGGGTGTAACCCACTTTACTGCCAAAACTGAAGAAGAAGGCGTAGAAATGTTAAAAACGCTTTTAAGCTACATTCCATCGAACAATATGGAGCTGGCTCCGCGTAAACAATGCGACGACCCCATCGACCGTATGGACGATATGTTGAACGAAATTATCCCAGAGAACCCCAACGAGGCCTACGACATGTATAAGGTTATTGGAGCTATCACGGATAACGGCGAGTTCTTCGAGGTTCAGCCTAAGTTTGCCAAAAATATTATCGTTGGCTTTGCCCGTTTCAATGGACAAAGTGTAGGTATCGTAGCCAATCAGCCATCATGTTATGCAGGTGTGCTTGACGTAAATGCCTCTCGTAAGGGTGCCCGTTTTGTCCGCTTCTGCGATGCCTTTAATATTCCTATTGTTTCATTGGTTGATGTTCCTGGTTTCTTGCCAGGCACGGGTCAAGAATATAATGCTGTTATTTTACATGGTGCCCAGTTACTTTACGCTTATGGTGAAGCCACCGTTCCCAAGATTACCGTTACACTTCGCAAATCGTATGGTGGAAGTCATATCGTGATGGGCTCCAAGCAATTGCATACCGACTTGAACTACGCATGGCCATCAGCTGAGATTGCCGTTATGGGTGCGTCTGGTGCCGCTGCTGTTCTATATGCCAAGGAAGCCAAAGCTAAGAAAGAAGCTGGCGAGGATGTCAAGGCCTTCATTGCTGAGAAAGAAGAAGAGTACAACGAGTTATTTGCCAATCCTTATCAGGCAGCCAAATATGGCTATATTGATGATGTTATTGAGCCTCGCAACACTCGCTTCCGCATCTGTCGTGCTCTTGCACAACTGGCAACAAAGCGTGACTCATTACCAGCTAAAAAGCATGGTAATATCCCAATGTAAATAAAAACCCATTGTGTTATGAAGAACGAAGTTTATGCCGCTATTGCGATGGCACTCTACGAGTTCAAGGGCAATAATGTTCACGATAAAGAGTCAGGCATTATCACTATCAGTGAGAAACAGACTCAGTGGAACGGCTATGCCCAGACCATGACCGAACATCCATAAATAGTAAGCACATGAAGAAAGAATATAAGTATACTATCAATGGTAAGAAGTATGAAGTAGCCATTGGCGACATTACTGACACACTTGCCACTATTATTGTTAATGGCGAAGAATATCAAGTAGAGATGGAACCCGAATCCGTCGAGGAGAAAAAGGTGGTAGTACGCAAGCCTGTTGCTTCGGAGCCAATTCAAAATTCAGGAAGTTCTGAAAATAATAGTGCAAGAATCAATACCAATAATGCCATCAAAGCTCCGCTACCTGGCGTCATCACTTCTATTGAAGTTAACGTTGGAGATGAAGTAAAAGAGGGCGACACAATACTTGTGCTGGAGGCTATGAAGATGGCTAATAATATTGAAGCCGAGAAAGACGGAAAAGTTACCGCCATTTGCGTAACCCCAGGTCAGAGCGTCATGGAAGATGATGTGCTGGTTGTCATCGAGTAAATATGAGGCCTATACACGTCGGTAGTGTGGACTATGCACACCAGTAGTGCGGACGTAAAGGCCAAATAATTACAAATGAATAAAAAAGTAAAGCCGCCCAATAAATGAGCGGCTTTCTTTTTTGCTACATTGTTTGCTACAATTTATTATCCTCATTGGGGAACACCACCGTAGGTTGAAAGGTCTTTGCCTCCTCAAAATCCATCAAGGCATAAGAAATAATAATACAGACATCGCCCACCTGCACCTTACGGGCAGCTGCCCCATTCAGACAAATACATCCCGTTCCACGCTCACCTTTTATAACATAAGTTTCAAAACGCTCACCGTTGTTGTTGTCCACTACCTGAACTTTCTCACCAGCTATCATATTAGCCGCATCCATTAAGTCCTCGTCAATGGTGATGCTACCCATATAGTTGAGATTAGCCTCTGTAACGGTTACACAATGAAGTTTTGACTTCAATACTTCTATCATCATTTGATTTTACGTTTTGCTAATTTAATCTTTACGATTTGTATTTGATGTGGTCTATCAGGCGGATAGGCGTCTTACCGCAATAAACAGTAATACAACCAACTACATTAGGCGAATCCTCCCAACTTTCGATGTCCTGCAAAGTATTACCATCAACAATTGAGAAATACTCCACTTCTAAACCCTCAACAGCATTGATGTCGGCCACTACTTTATCGTGCGTTTCCTGCACCGTATGATTTTGAGCATATTCTATACTGGCTTTTAACACCTTGTAGATAGACGGAGCGACGGCTCGTTCTTCTGGAGCTAATAATGTGTTACGAGAACTTTTGGCAAGCCCATCTTTATCGCGAACAATGTCACACTCCACAATCTCTACCTTGAGTCCTAAATGGTGTACCATCGCCTTAACAACAGCTATTTGTTGCCAGTCTTTCTCGCCAAAGTACGCACGACAGGGCTTAACAATATAGAATAAACGACTCACAACCTGACAGACACCATTAAAATGCCCAGGCCGATGAGCACCTTCCATTACCGTAGATACGGGAGGATACTCAAAATGGCGTGTATCGGGCACAGGATACATTTCTTCAATGGAAGGAGCTAACACATAATCGGCACCACATTGTTCAAGCAACTGACAATCAGCCTCTAATGTGCGGGGATAGTTCTTTAAATCGTTCTTATCGTTAAATTGCGTCGGATTAACGAAAACCGACACTACAGTTATTCCATTTTCTTTGATACTGCGTTTCACCAGCGAAGCGTGTCCTTCATGCAAGGCTCCCATAGTCGGAACGAGGCCGATAGTCTTACCCTGTTTGCGATCTTCAAACAACTGGTTTTGAAGGTCTACAATCTTATCAAACACTTTCATTCTTTTTGCCTTTGTATACAAAATCGGGTGCAAAATAACAACATTTTTACCAAATAAGAAAGAAATATCGTGAAAATATACCAAAAAGGGGACTAAAAAATCTAAAATATGCACGAAAAGAAGTGTTTTGTGAATAATTTATCGTAACTTTGCAATCATAAAACAACCGACTATGGCAAAGAAGATTCTGTTCATCAACCAAGAAATTACTCCTTACGTACCCGATACCAACTTGTCACTAATGGGTAAAGCCCTTCCTCAGACCATGCAGGATGCAGGTCATGAGATTCGCACATTCATGCCAAAATGGGGCATCATCAATGAGCGTCGTGGACAATTGCATGAGGTAATCCGCCTGTCAGGTATGAATCTGATTATTGACGATACCGATCATCCCCTGATTATCAAAGTAGCCACTATTACAGGCACACGTGTTCAGGTATATTTTATTGATAATGACGACTATTTCTCAAAGCGTCAGATGGCACAAGACGAGCATGGAGAGGACTATTCTGACAATGGTGAACGTGCCATATTCTTTGCTCGGGGCGTGCTCGAAACAGTGAAAAAACTACGCTGGATACCTGATATTATCCACGTTCAAGGCTGGATGGGTGCTATTGTGCCGCTTTACATCAAGACGGCCTATCGTGAGGAGCCATCATTTGCCAATACCAAAGTTGTCACCTCATTGTTCCCCAATACCCTAAAGTCAGAACTTGCCGACAATTTCAAGCGATGCGTGATTTTCCGTGATGCCAAAGCCGATTTGCTTAAAAAGTATAACGACCATTTCAACTTCGATGAGCTGTGCCGATTGGCCATCGACTATAGTGACGGTGTTATTGCCGCCGACCAGAATGTCGATGAAAACCTCATAAAGTATGCCGCCGACAAAAACATCCCCACTCTGGCTTATTCGGTTAAAGACTTCGGCCCCGCTTACAAAGAGTTTTACGAACAAATTTAAATTCTCCAGATAACGACAATCATTCATTAAGAACAAGCAAACTATAATGATGAGAAAACTAATACTGGCAGGGATTGCGATGATGACCATTGCAATCTCTTCATGTGATGAAGACACGACGACGCTTGGCGACTCGCTAACCAATGGAGTAGACAAGTTTGTGTCTATCAGCGAAACTTTTCAGGTAGAGACACAATCTATTATGAGCGGTTCAGTACTGGCCACCAGCTTATACAACTATTTAGGCAAGATTAAAGACCCAGAGACTGGCGCATACATCACCAGCGACTACATGACGCAATTTAACATCCTCGAGAACGAGAGCACAGCCCTCTTTCCCGCTTTAGACCAAATAGCAAAGGATGCCAGCGGTCTGCCTATTGCTGACTCATGCGTTATTCGCATCATGGTTAATAGTTGTCAAGGCGACTCGTTAGCTGCCATGAAACTACAACTTTGCGAGTTGGAAAAGCCTGTACCTAACAGTTCAAAATACTATTCGGATTTTAATTTAGAGGAAGAAGGTTACCTGCGAACTACTAATGGCATTAAGCAAAACAAGACTTACTCCGTCAGCGACCTCACCATGAGTGACAGCCTGCGTAACGTTTTACGTGGTTCCAGCTACTATCAATACATCACCATACCCCTCTCCAAAGCCTATACCGACAGGAACAACAACACCTACCCAGGCTATAATGCTGACGATAAAGGCGGAACGGGCTACGGCACCTATCTACTCCGAATGTACTACGACCATCCTGAATACTTCAAGAACTCAAATACTTTCTCCCGCAACGTCTGCCCAGGTTTCTATGTCAAGTCTACAGACGGTTTGGGAGCTATGCTCGAGGTAGCTAATACGCAATTGCTCGTCTACTTCCACTATGACAGCAACGGAACGACTGTCAATTCCTCACGAGCTTTCACCTCCACCAGCGAAGTATTGCAGACCAATCACATTACTAACGACAAAGATAAGATTCAGGCGTTGGTCGACGACTCTACTTCGTGCACCTATCTGAAGACTCCTGCAGGCATTTTCACTGAGGTTGCCCTCCCCATAGACAGTATTAAGTGGCTGACGAAAACCATCGACGGTGTCACTAGACCTTCACACCTCAATGACACCATCATGATGGCCAAGATAACTTTCCAGCAAATCAAGAGTCAGAGCACTTTGTCCAACAAGTTGCTGGAGGAGCCCTCTCAATTGCTGATGGTTCCACGCGACAAGCTCTATTCTTTCTTTGAGTCGAATACCATCCCTGATAATATTACCAGTTTCATTGCCACCTATAATAGCGTACAAAAGAGCTATACCTTCAACACCTTGAGTAGCCTTGTCAACTATATGTACAACACTATGAAGCCACGCATCACTAATGCTGACGGAAGCATCAATCTTGATAAGGTTGAGGCCTACAAGGTGGCAAATCCCAATTGGAACAAGGTGGTACTCGTGCCCGTCGACATGACGATGACATACACCAATAGCGGCTCTACCTCCGTTTCTGCTGTCTATAATTCTATGGCCATCAGTAGCGTGCGTTTGGTGGGCGGGAAAGATAATAAACACTCGCCTGTCACCATCACTATGATGTATAGCAAAAACGAATAATATTTTCTATCTTCGCGATAAGCAAGCACTAAATGGCCGACAATTTTTTAGAGAAGCACTACGAGGAGTACGAAGCCCGCAAGTCAACCTATCTCCGCAAAAAGCGCTGTCTTCCCAAACAAAAGTCTCGTTTTCTTGAGCGTCCAGAGGACGAGGCTCTATAAAAGGACATTAAACTCTACAACTTGAAGATTACGCCAAAGTTGGCGACAAAGCCATCAAGCGGTGCATAGATGTCCCGAAATTCGGGCTGGCTGATGCTGCCTGTATAAATGGTATCGAAGCGGGTTTGACGGCGGTCTGTAAAGTTCTCGAAGTTGGCATATAGGGTAAATTTCTCCCATATTTTCTGAACCATAATACCCATCGTGATATAATCCTTACCTGTCATACCGTCTGTCAGTCTCTGTTTTCCAACATAGTATAGTTCATAGCCTGCTCGCCAGCTATCCTCAATCTCGTACATCAAAACGGCGTTGAAGCGGTGCTCTGGAGTCAATACTTTTCTATATGTATGTCCATTTTCGTGAACTTTCGCATCCGTGTAGGTATAACCTAAGAACAGGCTTAGGTCATCGTATTTAATTTTAAGGTTGGTTTCTGCACCTTTACTGTCTACATATCCCCCGATATTGTAGAAACGATACATCCCTCCGTTCTCATGTTTCAATTCTAAGGGATGTCGCAGGTAGGTATAGAAAAACAACTGATTGACAGACAAGTTTATTCTCCCGTCAGCAAACGAAGTCCTGTAGTTCACGTCCCAGTTGGCACCATAGCTACGCTCCAGCCCATTCTGGTCTTTGTCAATAGGCATCACATTCTGGAATTGCAGACGCTCGCTTTCTTCAGAGAAGATAGTCGGCGGCTTGTAGCCGAATCCACCACCCAAACGAGTGGACAGCAGGTCGCTTATCTTATACAAGGCCGAGAGTCTGGGCAGTAGGATGAAACCATAGTTGTGAATATAATCTCCGCGCAATCCTGTTTCCAAGATAAAGCGGTTGCCTATGTTGCAGGTATTCTGTGCGAATATGCCAAACGTATTGACTGTATAGTCGCGGGCAGGCATATCATGTATCGATTTTTCCTTGAAGCTCTCCGTATTCAAATTGAGTCCTGCGATCCATTCGCTACGTTCTCTTGAGTATCTGTATGACAGTTCGCTGAATGTAGTCCATTGATTGCCGTCAAACAAATAGTCAGGTATTTCTATACGTCTTTTATTGAAACTTACGCTATTTTTTGCACTTAATAGACTATTTTCACTAATCTCATACTGGTAGGACAGCTTGGTGGAATAACGCTGCGACTTGTTTTGCTCATAGTAAACGTGGTCGCCGTTCTCGCCGTGTTTGATGTACGACATATCTCCACCCAAACGTTTCTCCCACATTGTCTCCACTCCAAAGCGTAACTGCTGTTTGTCACTAAAATAAGCAAAGAGGGTTGGGTTAAACGTCAGCCTGTCAAATTGCGGGATAGCCGTAAAGCCTGCGTTGGAAGGGTCATACGCCCAGTTTCGGTCGTAGGAGACAAGCATCGTTGTACCTATCTTGTCGAACCGTTGGCCATAGAATACGTTTGCATCCAGCCCCTTTCCTGTCGTTCCGTTCAGCTGTACTTGCAAGTCGCGCTTCTCATGCGGTATTTTCGATACCAGATTGACGAGCCCCGCAATAGCTCCTCCACCATATAGCGTACTTGACGACCCTTTGATTATCTCGACCTGTCGAAGGTCAATCGGCGGCGTTTGCAAAAGTCCCAATCCTGCTGCGGCCCCAGCAAGCGCAGGGAATCCATCCTTGAGTATCTGGGTATACTTACCGTCAAGTCCCTGAATCTTGATAAGCGAATTACCCGAGATAGCCGATGTCTGTTGCGTTTGTATACCCGTGCTTTCGCTTAGGAGCATGCGTATGTCACCAGGCTTCATGACGTTCTTCTCCTCCAATTCTTCTGACCCGATGAATTCTACGCGAGTCGGAATATCGCGGATGGTTCTCGTGCTTCTTGTGGCCGAGATGACCACCTCCTCCATTTCGTTTTCCTCCTCTTCCAACTCTATGGTCATATAGTCAACGGCTGTTTTGGGCAACGGGAAGTGAATCTGCCTTTCCTCCGTCTCATACCCGACAAAGGAAAACACCACATTCAGCAGACCGACCTTGACATCAGTAATAGTAGCAAACCCATTCTCGTCCGCAACTGCTCCATTTGCAGAGCCTTTAATGACGGCTGTTGCACCGACAAGCGCCTCTTTATGCTCTTTATCTATAATCTTAAACGTGATTGTATTTTGCCCGTGCAAATGAATTGACGCTATGAGTAATAGCACCATATATATAAACCTACGCATCGCTATAAATTTTATTTTATATGTTAATTATTCTGTTACTTACATTTCGGCGCCGACCTCACCTCACCAACACTTTTCGTCCGTTGATGATGTAGATACCTCGGACGGCCTTCGTCACGCGCTGACCTTGCAGAGTGTATATTGTATCTACTGCTTCTGTGCCAGCAGCTGCAATGCCGCGTATGCCCGTTCCATTCGGTGTTATTTCCACGTAGTCGGTGCGGCAACGCATAGTACCGTCGGTGTAGAACTCAATCCTCACCTCATCTCCGTGCTCCACATAGACGGATTCGGTGCGGCGTGTCGCCATTTTGTTGTTGTTCGCATTAGCCGTCCACTGGTCTTTGCGCTCCTCGTTGACATAAAGTCCGAACCAGCCCTTTCCCGAAGATTCGTCGAAGTAGGCGGTAACAAAATCATAGTACCCCGTGTCTCCTGCCCACACAAAACTCATGTAGCCCGGACCTTGGTCGCCCACGTTGCATGAGTCGTTGGAGGCCAATATCCAGCTTGCCAGTACGTCGCGCTCTGGGAAACACAATGCTCCTCTTACAGCGTGCTCCACCTCGTTGCGCCCCGCGCTGGCATACTTGATGTCGGAGCAGAAGTTCCACACGTCACCTTTCACCACCGTACCGTCCGTCTTGTGCGTGTCCACACGCCAATAGTACGTCGTACCGTGCCTCAAGCCCGAGGTTTGGAACGCCGTGCCGCTTACCTCCGTTCCCTCCGCGTCGTCCAGTTTCTCGCTGGTTCCCACGTAGACGGTGTAGCCGTCGGCATCATAAGCACCGCGCCATTGCAGGCTTATGGGCTGGCAGGGCGAGGTTGCCGCCACAATATCGCGTAGCGAGGCATGACTCTCTCCGTCAACGGGAGTCGGTGTGTGAGCCTTAGCGTCGGCAGTAGCAAATCGGAATACCTCTGACGTCTTGCCGTCATATTTGCCTCCCTTGACGCTCACCTGCCAATAATAGATGGTCGAGGGCTGCAACTCGAGTGCTTCGGGGTTACACTCCTGCATATTATCGGGACTCGTCCCTATATAGTAGACATACCCTTCTGCTCCCTCAATGTCACTGCAAGCCAGCTTCGTACCACGCACCACACCTATAGCACCGTCTCCCGGGAAAGGAATGATGTCGCTCTCCAGACCTTCCACGCACCCCATCGTCCCCACAAGTGCTGGCACGTCCGAAGCGTCGTCCATCGCAAAGTCGTAAAGGTAGTAGCGGCTCACGTCAAAGCCGTCGCTGTTGCCCGACGTACCGCTTTTCGTTTCTTCAAACACGTTGCCCGAACTCTTGACAAATCCCCAATAGGCATCTTCTGGCCCTGCATCGGCAGCATACATCTGGGCGAACGCTTCTTTCACGTTCTTAAAGTAACAGTTCTCCACATTGACGTATGTCCTTGCAAAGACGCCAATAGCATACGAGGTGTTGTTGTCGTTGTAGTCGTTGAATATGTGCCCCAGCCCGTAGCCTATGCGCGGATTGCGCTGGGTGCAGTTGATGAAGGCATTGTGGTGATAGGTAACCCGCTGGCGGCCATAGTCATCGATATTACGCGTTCCCGAACTACAAATGGAAGTCTTGTCGTGGTCGTGAAATTTACACCACGATACCGTAAGATACGACGACCCGTAGGTGAAGTCCAGCAACCCGTCATTCTCGTCCCTCTCCTCCTTCTGGCTCGACAGGTCACAATGGTCTACCCACACGTGGTGCGTATTTCTGAAAGCAATGGCATCGGGGTCTGCCTTCGTAATCTTCAAGTTTCGTATGATGATGTTTTGCTGGTTTTGCACATCAAGCCCCAGACTGTCAAGATGGGCACCCGCCCCACCGCCAATGATGGTTTTATTGCTCGTCACCGTCACGTAGTCATGCTTCACCTTCGGATTGGCACTATAATCATAGTGACCTTTTAAATCGGCGTCCAAGATAATGATATACGGCTCTTTGGCTTTGCAATATTGCTCAAAGTCCGCCCTGTTCGTCACATGCACTATCTGTCCGCCCATGCCTCCCGTAGTGCCCGCAAGCCCAAGGTCGCTGTAGTTGGCAAATCCCACAAGCCCGTGCTGGGCTCCAACCGTCAGCGCACAAAACAGGAACGCCGCCAGAACCATTAGCCTCACAGTGCTCATTATCGGCAAGTTAGTATTCATCATTACGATTCAAACAGTTTAGTTACTAAATTCGTATGCAAAGATACAAAATTTTATGCAAATACCCAAACATTTTCACAGTTTTTAATTCTTTCCTTTTTTTTTACATATCATCACCTCGGATGTGACACGAAAAATGGATACAGAATACAGAATACAGTTTTTTGAAGTCAGATAACAAACACACCAGCTCGCGGAAAAATAAAGATACATATATTACTATTATATATATATTATATATAATATATATATAATAGAGTATTG
>JAFLSF010000037.1 GCA_022511045.1 Prevotella sp. | reverse complement strand
TTGTGAATACTGCTCTTTGAATTGGATAATACGCCTCATTATAAAGAAACCCTATATTTTCCAGACTCAGATATGCCTGGGAAGGATCATCATAATCGTCTTCGTCCTTATAAGGATTTATAGGCTTCTTAGTTGCATATCCTTGAACTACATGGGCAGCAGTTATTATATAGTATTCTTCATTTAACTCAAACAATACACCAGACCCTATTGGCTCTATAGGAGAATCTTCCCAACTGGGCTTATCATTATGAAAAAGTTGAATAGTACTTTTTTTAGGAAGTTCCATATACCTCTCTATAACTTTACATAAATAATGTTGTTTCATTTTTTGAGATATCAAGCTTATGTAATACAGATATTGTGACATATGCTTTGTGTTTATTAAGTTGTATCATAATATCAAGGAACTTAGCCCTTTATATAGGGAAAGGGGAATATTCTATTTGTTCTGTATATTCATTATACAATCGCATAAATATTTCATCTATTAGTATCAGTATGGCAAATCGAAAAAAATAGTTATAGTAAATATAATCATTTTCTCCCATAGTGTCGAATGTTGGGAGATTTTGTTGATAGGACGTTAAGTTATGAGCACATTTATGACGATGTTTAATCACGTCATTCGTATATATAGAATGTAGCTTTTTATCAAGTAAACTTTCTTTTAAAGCAAAACTTTCTGCACTAATTAGATGCCAATTTTCCTTCCAGAGTGAATAGTTACGCAAATCACCAATAGATAATATTGATGACTCCATAAAAGCAATCATATTATCTTTAACTACCGATGCAAATTTCTTTTTTACTGCATTACTATCCTTGTTGAGATTATACTCTCTTTCTATATTTTGCCTAATCTTATTTTTTATTTCCTCAGTAAGTTCTTCTCCTTTCTGTTCTTTCTTTTCGATTATCAGCTTTGATTTTGTCCTTACTTCTTGGTCAAATAATCCATTTTTTGTATCTAAATCTACATTTTTAATCCACTGCATAGCTTCTATATCGAATTCACTATTATATTTCTTTATTTCTTCAATTAACTGTTTGTAAACATTATTCTTTTGTTCATATTTGGAAAATTCTCCATAGTCACGTTTTGCAGCCGAAAGAAAATCATAGCGATATGTATAATCATTTGTTGCCATTTCCCAACACAGACATTTCAATTTCTGTTCTTGGGCTCCTGTCATTTTTAGGAATAGTGATTGCATAATATAGTCTCGAAGAGGATATGCCTCCATCACGCATCCTGCACCACGACAAGCGTTGATACCATCTTCTAGGATACCTAAAAGTGGAGTCCTTATAAATTTAGAATGAATACTATTGTACATATTTGCTATATATTTCACATGACTCTTTTAAACGTTCTCTTAAATTTCCTAGGCGATTTGTATTCTTCATATAATTATTTCCGCCATTCTTTTTTTCTTCTATTTTTGTACTTATTTCGTTTTGAAGAGTTTTTTCAGTGTCTCCCTCTTTTCTACTTAAAGTTTCGTTTAGACTTTTGCCCTTAAATACTATATGATATATTAACCCAAAAAGCCAATAATCTGCATCAATCCAAGTGCTAAATGAATTTCTGGCATTTAAACCCATACTTGCCTTGACTCTTTTAATAGTCTGTTCTAAATTGTTAAAACGTTCAGGCCAGCAATTATTATGGAATGCTTCCCCAAAAATAAAATTAGCAAATTTATCTGGTCTACTTTCTTGTTCATCAGCCCCTTGACCTAATACATAAGATACATAATCTGCATAGAAGCTCTCACGCGAACTAAATGCAGAATATCCAACAAGTACTTTACTTTCATCGCTATCATTAGCCCAGTATTGTGAAAGAATTGACAAATAACGAACAAAATCTATCTTGTATGGTTGTAAATTTTCTATTATCTTGATTCCGCATAAAACATCATTGTCGTCCTCTGTCTTTCCTTCAAAATATCTCACAAGATCCATATTCTGGAAATATAGAGACTTGCGGCTTTCCATAACATTAAGTTTCTTACCAAAATAGTTTATATTTCGGAACAATTTCGAAAAGACATCCTGTACTTCTGTTTGAATTGTACTTTCTGGAATAATATACGAAAAACCCATAAAAGTGTTTTCAAAAAACTCATCAGTCAAATCGGTGAATTCGTGACCTGTCAATTGAGTATATCGTTCATCATCTCTAATTCGCCTTACAATATCTTCTTTACTATTTTTATCACTCAATAACTCATTGAATTTCCAAAGAATAGAATGTTGTTTGGAAGTATTCCCTTCAGTATCATCTAAAGCACTATCATCTTCTTCCGCCAGCAGGTTTGTGTCATTATCCCCTTCCATAAATTTCTTTCTATCTGGAAGATATCCAATATACGCAAGAAGAATGGATGTTAATCGCTGTTGTCCATCTAAAATGAGATTTTTCTTTTGCTCTTCAATATTATAAAGAGCTATTGTTACGGGCTGCACAAATTGCTTTTCTTTAAGTGATTTTATAAGCCTTTTAATATCACGTTCTTGCCAAACAAAATGTCTCTGATATTCAGGTAGCTCAATATTTCTTGTGAGTATCAGGTCTATCCAATGTTTCAAAGAATACTCTCCATAATATACTTTACTATTCAATGCTGCCATAACGCGATGTATTAATGTTGATAATTTAAACTATTTATTGTTACATTTAGAATTTTCAAATTCTCTAATAATTCTTCAAACATAGGAGTTTCTCCATAAATCATGTACATCCGCATATTCTCATAATCATTACGCCATTGGTTAATTATTTCTGGAGGCGGAATTATATTTAGCGTAGTTGGATATAGATCATCATAATCAAATCCTCGTAATCCTATAAATATACGGCGATGTTCAACTACCTGATTATAAAGTTGTCTATCATGAATTGCCAATTCTGCAATAGGAGATTTTAATATTTGACCAATATCATACATATGTCTGGACATACGCTCCACCCTTATTTGTCCTTGTGGTTTTGCGAACTCTTCATGCAACAAGAAAAGCTTTTCCAAAAATGTTCTTTCAGGAAGAACTGCACGGACTTTGAATTTGGGTTCTGCAAATGGTGCGGCAGAATAAATTTGGTCTATCATAGAATTCAGTTGAATATCACAAATAGGTTCGCTCATAGATCTACCACTTACCTCAATCTTGACTTTGGGCATAATGTACCGTTCATTGTCATTTGCAATAGAAAGCAATAGTGTATCTGCTAATGCAGACTCATAGCTTACGTTTATCACTTCTGGGTCTGTTGTTGTTACGGAAGTGATGTTTACGTCAATTTTGAATTTGTTGCTGTCAATCCCGTCTTTACAGAGTTGGGCAGCCAAGTCATTCTGCATTTGCTCACGAACAAACGAGCAGGCGGCACGACGTAATTTATCACTTATCTGCGTTTTCGACAGCATACCACCGAAACCAAGATATTCTCGGTCAATGGCTATATCAATGTCTTCGGAAAATCTGTCAATCAGATGCCAACACTTACTTAGCGAGGTTCCACCTTTGAAAGAAAGGTGGTCAGCATAAGGCAATTGAAACAATGCCCGAAGCATAGCTGTCACCCACCAGTCCTTTTCAATTACTTCACGCTGTCTGATGCCCAAATCAGTGGAGACACGGTCAAGGACATCTATTTGGTCATTTCTTGATAAATCTATAAATTTCATTTTTGCAGGAGTTTTTTTATCCATGTCGGAGCAAGCACAATGTCGTGATTAAACTCTTGGCTGCTAACAGAGTTTGCTATTATATTCTTGATTTCTGCAAATTGTGCATCGATCATCTTTTCTTCACCAATTTCCCTCATAGCTGCTACAACCAACTGCATAATAGGAGATTGGTATGCAAAGTTTCCAAGTTCATTGCTATGCCTAAAGATAATGCTCTTTCCTGTCCCAAACTTTATTTGACGTGCAGAACCATCTGTGATATAGACAACGTTTGCTGGCACTTGTGTAGAAAGCCCCAAACGATTTAACGCATAGGCACCTGTTGGGACAATGCGCGCATTATCCCTTTGAGCAATTCTATGAGCAATTGTATCAAGCGATGGCTCGCGTAATGTACCGTCCCATTTGTCTATAAAAGGTGTATAATATATTCCTTTTGCATAACGGAACAAAACTCCATTATGGCACATTCTGCTTAATCCTGAACGTACGGCATCAGGAGTGCCACAGTTTACAAAGTCATCAGGAAAAAGTATAGTACCACTTCCTGTCTGCTTCACAAGCTCTTCCATTGCTTTATAAGAACTATTTTCTGCCACATTATATATTTTGCCACAAAGTTATGATATTTTTGTGGCAAAACAATCGTTCACATCAATTATTTTCAAAATATTGGATAAAATTTTGATTTATTATACATTCGTAATTCATAGAATTGACTTTACCGTTCCTTATACCCTCAGATATGTAGATTATTTACATCCTACCAAAGCCATACCTTTATTACAATACAATTATATATAGATATAAAAGACTTTTGAACAGGCATTGTTTACATTCTGACGGTTTTCAAAAGTTAAAAATGTTAAATCTTTATCTTTTTACACTTTCTTAGAATCTACGATATCACTTTTCTATCGTTTAGCGCGCAAATTTCTGTTATTTAATCACTTGCAAATACGCTTCTTGTATCTTTAGACCAACTGATAAGTGGAGTAGACTTGTTGTTGAGAGTAACGAATTTAGTGAAAATACAAGTAAAGAGTTACATTATGGAGATGGTAATGAAGATACATCAAGGTATATGTATAAAGCCTATGATAACAATCCTGGAAATGTAACTTGGTTAGAATTAGCAAATGTTACTGGTAGATAATGATGGAAGACGTAACATACGAAATAGGCTCTCAGTACTTTTTCTCTAAGTTCCCAGACTATAAGGTTAATGACTATGACTATTTAGTTTTGACTGAGAAAATACACTCGCAAATGCGGTTTAGGGACGTAGATAAAGATATAGTAATAATGCCCCGAAAGACAAAGGAGGAATACCTAAAGCCGTTTATAGATAATAAGGCAACTAAGGAATCCTCGCTTTACGCAGGTAAGTTCTTGATGCCAGAATTCGCTAAGGATTTAGGTATAACGATAGAAGACCTAAAGGACATCAAACATCATATATACGAAACCGATAGTAGGCATCAGTACCAAAGAGTAATATTGGATGCGTATATAGAAAACGATGATTTCACGCTGACAGAGGAGCAGCTGAATGAAGCGTATATGGTGTATAAAGAATCCAGAGAAGGATGAAAATTTCTGAGAAAATCATTTAGTATGCAGTAATATAAGAAAAGGGGGTGTGTCAAAATTGGGAATATCCTCTTTTCTTATTTATTTCTCCAAATATTTTGCGGTTTGGCATAATGTTTGTATCTTTGCAGGCGAGAAGATAGCATTAAAGAAACTATTAACTACATCTAAAACACAAAAAAAATGGAAAGATACGAAACAAGCAGCAACTACCAAATTATGCGTATCATACGGTCGGATGAGCCATTGTCTATGAAAAAAGATAATGGTGAAGATGATGTTACCCTGCTTCTCATTCCATATATTACACTTGATGTTAAAAATAATACTGCAACCACAATATTGAAATCACAATTTGTTATGAGGGACGAAAATCCTATTACAAATGAACTCATTGTGAATATAACTTATAAATTCCAAAACGACATCCCTGTTGTAAAAGATGGGAATAGCAAGATAAAAATTGCCAACAGCAAAGATTTGTTCTCTATATTTGATACATCAATTGGAATTTTCAGAGGAATCTTATATGAATGGCTTAAAGGATCCAGTTTGCAGCAGCCGTTGCCACTCATCAATATGGGTGAGTTTCTGAAAGAACTCAAGTACTCATTCTCTAAATAATGCTGTTATGTTAAAAAAGGACACATTATCACATTATAAAGAGGTTTACCAAATAGAGTGGGCTAATACTCTTCCTGAAAATTGCCCACCTGAAGACATATTAGTTCCTGAAAACGAAGAGTTTTATAGATTACTAACGCATAAGGATAAAATAGTCGAAAAGGATTGGAAAACATATATAGAATTGTTTCCAGACAAAGAATATTTTGGTGATAACTTACTGATGGCAAACGGATTGTCAATATTAAAAGACATAGATGTAAACGTACTGAAGTTACCTCAGTATAAAAGATTTAAAGGAATAGCCAGACTAATTCTAAATCCAACTGATGGGGTTGTAAAAAAAACATACGGAGCAAATCATTATACATTGTGGAGAACAACATTCTTTGATGAAAGTTCTGCTGAAATAGTAAGCAATGAAAAAGATTGAGATTACAAAAATATTAGAATACTATGACGTTCCACAGCTGTTTATAGCTGAGGATGCGTTTGGTATGAAATATCTTTGCTTACTTTATGATATTGCAGAAGATGGAGAATTGAAATTTATAGGAGTAACCGTATCTTTCAATAAACTAAATGACTTCATTAAAGGTCATATTGACCTTCTTGACATGTTTATGTATCCTGAAAAGGAAAATTCCTTATTTACTATTCGCATGAAGGAGGAAGGTCTTTTTGCGGAAGAGTATAACGATATACCGAATTCCTCAATGCTTCCTGAAAAAGGATATTTTTACAATGCGTGTTTAAACGATGCACTATTGAGAGCCTGATAGTTGAAACAATAGAAAACGTTTTTTTTGATTTGCGTTTATTGTGTTGAAAGGTCTTTTTAACGTGAGGATCTAAGAAGAATCTAAATATAATAGGAGGGAATTAACCCTCCTATCTTGTTGTTATGCTCGTCTTTCTGTGGAAACTCTGGAGGAACTGGGAAAGGGTGTGACGAGTTGCATGATGGTGCCATAAGAGACAAGGTGCTTAATGTTTACATGTAGGACAGATGACCATAGCGGCTGCTGTGAATACTTTGCGGACGATTTCTCCCTGTAGATAGGCGGAGTCTTCGCCACGAGCCTGCATGCCGCAGTCACTGAGTTTTTTGATACACTTTGCTGAGGTATTCTTCCACTCCTTAAACTTGTAGTCGCGACAATAGTAAACCCAGTACACAAAATTGACCGCTTAGTAGGAATATTTTTTTTAAGAAACGAATATGAGTAAGAAATTGAACCGACAAATTGACCTCTGTGTTTCTGGCCTGCATGTCCGAGAGGCGCAAGGAGAGGAAAGGAGCCGCACTATTGAAGGGCACGCTGTTGTGTTCGGTGTACGCTCTGTCAATCTTGTACCCTGGTCTTCGTACCGAGAAATCTACGAAATCATGGAGCCAGGCTGCATCACGCAGGAACTACTGAACCGTAGTGACGTAGTACTGACGGCTTTTCACAACGACGAGATAATACTCGGCAGATGGAGGCAGGGGAACGGCACGCTGAAACTGGAACTTGACAGACGCGGACTTCGGATTGAGTGTACGCTGGCCGAGACGGCTACGGCAGACGAGTTACTGTCTTCCATTGAGCGTGGAGATATTAGCGGCATGTCGTTTGCGTTTGTCGCCGACGAGGAGGACTCTGAAAACGGAGTGTCTTACGAGAAAACTACAGAGACAACATCTGACGGAAAGGTGGTATGGCTGCGCCATGTAAAGAAGGTGACCGAGCTGTACGACGTTACAATAGCAGAACATCCTGCATATCCGCAGACAGACATCGCACAGCGTGAAGCCGCAGACCGGTTCTTTGACAAGCACTGCAAGAAAGAGGAAACTCAAGAGGAACGCGAGCGAAAAGAGGAGGATGAACGTGAAGCTGCAAGAATAGCCGAGCGGGAGCGGAGAGAGCAGGCTGAGAGGCAACGCAGACACCGCCAGCACAGACGCTACATGAGCGAACGTGAATTTGAAAACACAACATATTAACCCCATAAAACTTATAAGCGACATGGACAAAAAGAAGAAAGAACTCCAGATGCGCCATCTGGCCATACTGGCAGAACTCGACAAGATTGACGAGCAGGCACAGCGTGAAAACCGCGCCCTCACTGAGGAGGAGACTCAGAAATACGACTCGCTGATGCGCGAGGACAAGCGTATCGGACTGGAGCTGCAAGGTATGTTGACCGATACAGAGCTGGCAAAGTATCGCGAGCAGAAGTCTAAGTCGGCCATTCTGCGCGAGTTTTTGAAGAGATGCGTCGACAAGCGCGAGAACGCGTCGACCATTCTGATGAACGCCGTCACAGACGGTGAAGACCAGAATCTGACTGCCAATCTTGAGGAAAACGGCGCAATCCCCCTCACTATCCACGAACTCATTGACACGAAAGTAGAGGGACTGGAACTGCCAGCAGACCTCAAAATGCTGACTGGCGTCGTTGGTAACGAGGTGTGGCCGTACAGTATTGACGACGTACAGTTCACCGTAGCTGGAGAGGTAGAGAAGATAGACGAGCAGGCTCTGAACTTTGCAAAACTGAGCGCAACGCCAGACCGTGTGGCTGCATCGGTCGCCGTCTCTCACAGAGCCATCGACAACGCAGACTTCGACCTACTCGGATTTGTTACGTACAAGCTACAGAAAGGCTGGGCTAAGTTCAAGGCCATTCACGTGTACTCTCACGCCAAGTTCAACAACAATCTGAAGTCGCCGTTTGCACAGGTGGACGTAGAGGACATCAAACTCGACAACGACTTCGCAAAGAACCTCGCAGCCAAGATTGCCGAGATTGCAGACTTGGGATTTGAGGGCGTGCCGACCATTACCGTCGACAAGGTGACAGAGGCTTTGCTGAAGTTCACCCCGAAGATAGCAGGAGACCCTGCAAGCGGCACGGTCATCGAGAATGGCGAGCTGGCTGGATTCCCCTACACGACATCGCGCTACATCAACACCAAGCTGGGCGCAGGCGGACAGGTCGAGCAAGAGAAAGACCGATATATCGGAATCGGGCACTATGGCTATCTGGCTATGGAACAGCACGGCGAGGTGCGTTTCAATGTCGACGCGCAGTCCTCTGCAAACTTCGACAGAGGCACCGTCGTCTTGGGTATGTCAACAGATATGTCGCTCACAGAGCTCTCGCAGAAGGTGAACGGCAACAAGAGCGGCAAGCCGCAGGCATTTAAGCTGCTGAAGATAGTCAACGAAGACTAACGATGACAAAATCTCTCATTCTATCATAGTTCAAGCGTAGGAAGGAACCGTCGGGCGATGCAGCGACAACGCCAGTCATCGTCCGATGGTTTTCTGACTACGTGACTCACAAGCCATCATCAACGTACACGCCAGAGACAGCAATGAGCCTTGCGACAGACAGCATATTCATCGGAGCCCTGCAACAGGATGCGGACCTCATGGAGCAGGTTGGCGGCCGACTGTACGGCACAGCCATCCCACTGCCAGACGAAGACGCAGATAACACGCCGCCGCCCTACGTCATTGTCACCTTTGACGGGCTGAACAACCAGTCACAGACAAAGGACAACCCGTATGACGACGACGAGGACAACGTGCAGATAGGCATCGAAGTGACGGGCGAGACGCTGGAGCAGTTGCACGGGCTGACAAGGCACGTCCGCAGGACCATAGGCGCGTATCTGAGCGAGAGCGGACAGGACGACGGCATCTACGATACCACGTTCTCGGCCGACGCCATTCAGTATGACCCGATGAAACCCTGCTACTGGCAGGTTCTTCACTATCAGTGCAGCGTACAAACAAACGAAGAAGACTATGAGCAAGATTAAAGGACAGAACCTCCGACTGTTCGTCGGAGGAAACGCGGCGGCAAACGCCGTGCCAGAGGAGACGAACGTCTCAGTCACCATTACAGGAAACACCGAGGACAACTCTACGAAGGACTCAGAGGGCATGTTCACGCAGGAGACCGTCGTCTCTAAGTCGTGGCAGGCACAGGCAGACAGCTACGACGCAGAGCCTGACAGCCTGAAGAACCTCGTCAACACCTTCAAGGCAGCACAGCCCGTACAGGTAGGGTTCGACCAGACCACAGGGGCAGCCAACTCGAAGAACAGAGTGCCTGCAAATGCCAGCTTCAAGCGCAGCGGACAGGCGCTGATGAACGACCTCACGTTCACATTCAACGACCGCGCCACCGTCAGCGTGGCAATGCAATTCCAGGGAACAGGACCACTTAGCTAACAAGACCATGAGAAAGGGACAATACATCAGACTGCTGCTATCGACGGCAGCAAACCCGACAAAAGTCGTGGCAGCCGCAAAGGAGATGCAGCTGCACCTGTCGGCACAGACAGAGGACAGCAGCACTAAGGACAGCACGGGAGACTTCCTGGAATACGAAGTGACAGGACAGTCGTACGACATCAGCGGTTCGGCACTCGTGCTCAGCCCAGACGACAAGCTCGGCGGAAGCACGGCCAACACGCTGACAGACATGATAAACGGGCTTACGGACAACCTGCTGTACTGGAAAATATGTATCATGGAGGGCGACAACAACCGTACGGTCGTCGAGGAGCTTTTCAGCGGGACGGCCAAGCTGACCAGCCTACAGATACAGGGACAGAACAAGCAGAACGCAACCTACAGCTATACGCTGAACGGCTACGACACCATCAACGTGGCGCAGAAATCGTAAGGCCTTCAATCGAAATCACCACGCATCTCCGTTCCCCGCAGCACCTCATTTCCTCACAACGGGTTCCAACTTACAATCAGGAGGTCAGAGGAACGGAGATTTCCACTTTACGACACCAAACACACTGAACCATGAAGAAGAAAGAAATCACCATCGGCGGCATCAAGGTGACGCTCGCCTACTGCTATGCCTTTGAAATAGCATTTCGCGACTACACAGGGCAAGACTTCTCAGAGTTTATACGCGAAATACAGCCAGACGACAGCGGCAACCAACGGCAGGCAGACCCAAAGAAACTGCTCTACGCCATACTGTCAGCCATCATGGCCTACTACCAGTCAGCCGACAAGGAACCGCCAGTCACCGACCGCACACTCATGTTCGAGTGCCCGCCGCAGGAACTCATCAACGCCTTCGGAACCGTCATGCAACTGTACGCAGAATGGTACCACGTACCAGAAGGCGAGCCGAAAGACAACGACAGCACGGGAGACGGTGCAAAAAACTGACCACTGCCCGCGACGTATACCAACTACTCGTGGGCGAGATAGCCATACCGCGCCGCGAATTCCTGTACGACCTCCAGTTCTGGGAGGTACGCCGCATCATCAGAGGCTACCGCCGCCGCGACGTACTGAAGTACCAGCTGCTACGTCTCTGCGCCTACATGTCCTGCTTCTCCATGCGGCCAAACAAAAGCGGGCAGAGTCCCGCCGAGTGGCTCCCGATGGACTTCGACAGGTGGAAGGAGGCAGACCGCGACGACAGCCCGATAACGGAAGACGACGAGCGGGAGCTGACAGCACTCATGGAAAGCCTGAACAAGCGATAGCCGTCTTGCACTGACAGCAAGACGGCTGTTTGCCATCAGTAAGTAACTTTTTTTTAAAAAACGTTTGGCGGTTTGGCCGAAAAGTCGTAATTTTGCGGCGAAAACGGTATGATGGCATACTTTTTGAATACAATACACATGCAATAACCTGCTACGCAAGTCTTACCGACAGGCGTTCTTACCAACAATGAAGACTAAAGAGCAAATAGACAAGATAAGGGCTGTCGTCCTGTATATATTAAATCAGTTTCCAGACGGGGTTGACTATGTGAAATTGTTCAAGATCATGTATTTTGCGCAGCGCAGATACCTGTCCACCTACGGAATGTGTATAGTAGACGACACCTTCAAGGCCCGCCAGAAAGGGCCAGTGCCTGCGTTGACGTACAAGGTGATGAAGATTGCAGAGACTGGAGAGGGTATCGGAGAGTCCCAAGACTTGACGGATTTTTCCAACTCTGTCAAAATAGACAAAAACCAAAGAGTCCATGCAACGTGCGAGCCAGACATGGACTATATTGCAGAAATGGAACTCCATGTACTTGACGAGGAGATTGCTGAAAAAAGAAATATTCCATCAGACGTCCTCTCAAGGATGTCACACGACAGTGCGTACAAGAAAGTTTGCAAAAGGATGAAAGACGACCCGCAGAAAGACTCGCTAACCTGCATAGACATAGCACGTGCAGGAGGAGCATCGGAGGAAGTGCTGGAGTCTATCAGGGAAATGCAGCAAATAGAACGAGTATTAGCAAGCTGATGGACGACGCAAGCGGGACATTGGCAGCCCTCAATGAGGCTATACACGATGCGGCGAAAGTAAAGTCGCGAGACGACATGAACGTTGGCGACATCGTGTATCAGACAATGGACAGGAACGACGGGCTGACACTAAACAAAGGCTACGACACGCGTAACAAGCTATTCGTCATCGTAGGAAAGAAAAGCAATGGAGAGGCTGTCGGCACGTGTCTGATAAATTCCACTTTCAAGGGCGATGCCGAGAGACAGAAATTTCAGTATACTATAAGGAAAGACAAATATCCGGATGTTGCGGTACTGACCAGTGACAGCCCGCTGGACTGCTCGAAGTTATTTCGTATGAATGTCCGCAAGAGCGTTGCCGTCAAGGCTGAGATTGTAGGCCACCTGACAGACGAGGACAAAGAGAACATCATCCAGCTTGTAACATCATGCGGATTCGTCAATAATCACGACAAGAAAGTGTTTCGTATAGGAATTGACTAAGCTGAAAAGGAACATGCGGCTGTACGGCATATAGCCTTATAAGGTAAACCCCTGCTGGTAAAGCAGGGGTTTATTATGGGAGTTGTAATAGAAGATAAAACGCTAATAATCCTTGAAGACCACCTAAGGCGTGTTGTACTGAGTAACAACTCGGAAATACAGCAGCGTATTCGTGAAATCATTCGTAGCGAGTTGTTTGAGGTGCGCCGCCAACTTATAACACGTGTGCCAATCATAAACGATCCTCGTGGAGCAGCACGTGGAATACGTACTTCTGTTTACAAAAAGATACTCGGAGGAAACGTTAACATTCTGCAATCAAAAAAAACGCATGGAGGAAGTTCGTACGAGCCACCCAAAAAGCTTGTCCCAGGACAACGAGGAGGGAACCGAAGGAAACGAAGCCAGCGGACACAGCAGATAATGAGCTACGGGCCTCTTGACAGACAATTCATATTGCGGTTCGTCAATGGCGGAACACGCAACCGAGTAATAGGTTTTCGCAATACCACGAGTGCTAATCGTCAGCAATATTTCAGTGCCGTAAGAAACCGTACAGGATTTCGTGGACGCATTACCGCAAAGGATTGGTTTAAGTCTGCTGCGCAAGGAGAACTTGGAGATGCAGCAGACAGGATAGCACAGATAATAGAGCAGGAATTGGCTTTACTCATAAATGAAGGTGAGGCATAAGCGTACATATATATGGCAGAAGCAAAGGTAACACTCAAACTTGAAAGTAAGGAGTACGATGACAGACTAAAGCGGGCTGCAGAAGGCCTGTCTACGCTATTGAAAGAAATACGAGACGGGAGCGCCGCGAGCTTAGATGGAATTGATGCAGCTACAGAGGGAACTGCAACGAAATTTGCAAAAGAATTTGGCATCATGAACACTGTTGCAAAGACGACAAGTGGGCAGCTGCGGGAGATGGAGAAGGCCTACAAAGACCTTGCTGGAGCCTATAACATGATGTCGGATTCAGAGAAAAGTATGCCTTTTGGACAGGCTCTCGGAGAATCTCTTGAGCAATTGAAACAGCGTACAATGGCTGTTAGGGAGGCGATGAACGAAGCAACAAGATCTCTAAACGGAACTAACGATTCGCTAAACGAAACGGCACCTGCGGCAAACGATAGTAGTGGTATATTAGGCATGCTTGCTGAAAAGTTTACTATCAACATTGACGCAATAAGTTTGTTCAATTCTGGACTTTCTGTAGCAAAAGGAGCTCTTGGAGTCGTTAAAGATGCTATGTTCCAAAATGAAAGTGTCATAGATGCGTGGGGTAGCGTTGTTGAATCTGCAAAGGGAACGTACGACATATTCCTTCAGACTTTGAATAATGGAAACTGGTCAAACTTCTTCGCAAATCTTGACTCTGCCATATGTGGGTCTTTGGAATTGTACAATGCGCTTGACAGATTGGGAAGTGTGAAAGCTAACAATGCTGCGGCTATTGCCATACAGCAACAACAGATTCAGCAATTACGGTTAATGAAACAGCAAGGGCAGAATGTTGATGCACAGCTAAAACAAGCCACAGAACGTCTTGCGTATTTACAAAACCAGGCTGTCGTTTCTGGAAAGACTGCTGGTTTTACGGCAATAGGTAACACCATAAGAAATGGTTACCAGTCTCATTCTGGCGCGAAAGCTCTTAGCGGAACAACTATAAATGCTGTGGTAAAAGATCTTGCAACCAATGGACAAGATGCTTTTGACAAATATAAGAAGATATTAGATGATTTGACTAAATCTGCGACGACTATAAGAAATTATGGTACATCAAGGGTTCGTACATTTGATATAAATCTACTGTCTGACGAACAGAAGAAACAGTATATGCTTGCGAAAACAATTACTGAGCGTGAAACAGAGATACAAAAAGGACTTGAAATTTATGCACAAGCAACCAAAGAAGGAGCAAGCAATGCAAGGGAAGAATTTAAAGGAAATCGTTACGCCAAGCAATCTGCCAGCAGCAAGTCCGCAAAGGACGAGGTGACCTATGCCGACGACAGTATCATGGCACAGGAAAAGCTGGTGAGCGACCTGACAGAGAAGTGGAAGACGGCTGCTGCATCCGTGAGGGACGGCTACGCAAGGGAGCTGGAAGAAGCAAAGAAAAGGCTGGAGGAAATGACAGGAAAGTCTACCGCCGTAGAAAACTTCCAAAACCAGTTCAGCACCACCGCAGAGGGAATTGGCGATGGCCGCTCGTCGTACGAGATATTGCAGGACAGCATACGCGCAGAGATTAGCGAAAAGAATATTGCCGTCGACGAGCAGGCCATACACGACCTGATGAAAGTGTCTATCGAGAACGGGCTGCAAGGACTTGAGCTGGACTTCACATCCTTACAGGAACAGATGAGGGAGGGGCTCGACATCAGCGACGAGGCATGGCAGGAACTGACTGACAAGATAAACGAGCAGTTGGCAGAACTCGGCATAGAGCCTATCGTTTTCGACGTAGACACGAAGAAGATAGAGACGGCAGCCCAGCAACAGCAGAAATCAGCCAGAGAGATGTCAAAAGACTGGTCGGCAGCAGGCTCAGCCATTCAGGCCGTAGGTTCCGCCATGAGTCAGATAGAGAACCCCGCCGCCAAAGTGATGGGAACCATAGCGCAGGCCATCGGCAGCATCGCCCTCGGTGCGGCGCAAGCCATAGCACAGGCAAGCAACGGTTCGGCAGGAGGACCCTGGGGATGGATAGCCTTTGCGGCAGCAGCCACCGCCACCATGATTTCCACCATTGCAAGCATCCACAGCGCGACGGGATATTCCGAGGGCGGTGTCGTCAAGGCGGCTGGCGGAGTGTTTGTTCCCGGAAACAGCATGAGCGGCGACATGGTGCCTGCCATGCTCAACAGCGGCGAGTTGGTGCTGAACCGTGCACAGCAGGGAAACCTTGCTGCGCAGTTGGATGGAAGCGGGCTGTCTGGCATGCAGCTGGAGACCCGCCTGAGCGCAGAAGACATCATCTTTGTGCTGAACAACAACGGACTGCGTCGTGGATTTGGAGACTTTATAAACGATTAGAAAAATGTAAAGATATGGCATACTGGACCGTAGACTTTATGACACTTGCAGGAAAGCGTGTACACATCACCATTGAAGGTGCAAATGGCAATACAGACATACCGCTGACACCATCTGACAATCCATTTGAAACTACGGAGGAAGGGAAAGAGGATTTGTTCGTACCAATCAAGACGCAGACGGGATATATAAACATCGTGACAGACGACTTGAATGTTATTAGAACAATCATACCAGTCAGCGGAGGAACACGTGCAGTACGAGCCATAGAGTACAATAATGAAGGAACGGCCTATCATGTGATATGGATTGGTTATGTACAGCCACGACTGCTTTCAGGAAATTTGTGGAATGGAAGCCAAACTATAAAGATACCTGTAGAATGTTGCCTGTCAGCCATGCGCTATGAAGAATACACCGCAGAAGACAGTTACCCGTATTTAAATAGAATATTGCACAAGATTCTTGCTAAATACAAGTTCACAGATTGGTACTTTCAGTGTTCTGCATTAAGCAGCGACGACCCTGCTGACGGTGAGATATTTTGGCTAAATCACCGCATAGCGGCATCATTACTTAACAAAAAGACCAAGTATGAGGTGTTGGAGGCTATTTGTACGTTCTTCGGTTGGACATGCAGGACGCGCTATGACAATATATACTTTATCTCCAACAGAAATATATATGCTTACAGAAATAAGGATGTGTATATGACTGACGAGGATGGCGTGGAATCCATCAGCTCCTCATCGCCTGTAGAACCCGAAAAAGTAGATTGGGATGAGATATACTTACGCATTGATTCGCTGGCGGACAACAGAACAAAACTAAAGATGGAGGAGGGTGCAAAGGTTGTTTACGTCAAGTGTTCTCTTGATTCGTATGACGCAGATTTGTCAATGGATATAGAAAGTATAAAAAGTGCCGTATACAATGGAATACTACATCCTATTCATTACAAGAGTGAGGAGTTTGTAGACAGGTGGTATGAAGACTCGGAACTGATAAGGTTTGATGAATATTATGAGCAATTTAACAACATTACCATCGGAAACGTTATATTAAGTGGATATAATGTAGATATAGGTTTTTATGATGACGATCATAGTTTTGACTTACAAGATTGGAAACTTAAAATTTTTGTTCTTCGGACACAAAGATACGTCACAAATATTCCTAAGATGTGGGATAGATATGATGTTTCTTATATAGAGGAAGAACATTACGGATGGCTTACGATTACTACTACAGAATTACACAACTTTTTGAGTGGGAATCTCATTATTGAACTCAGCATGATGTATTATAGCTGCAATCTAAAAGTAAAGATAGGTAATTTATGGTACAATCCCACAACGAATAGATGGCAGTCGGAAGAACCAGACGATCCGTTTAAGTATGTTAACGAATATACTGATGATGGCGTTAAAGTAAAACAATATATACCTGTCAATAATATTGCAGGTGCTGTTACGATAAAGTTTCTACACGGGGCATACTTATATGACGTAAATATAACGTTTGTGTCTACAGAACAAGAAACAATAGACAGTCGGTTAGGAGAAATTTCTTATTCACGAAATACTGGAGTTGCATTTTCAAAAGAAAAAAGCATAACCTCCATTTTCTCGCTCAAGGAGAACTTAATCAAGTCAAGCAAGAATTTTATTCTGAATCCAGATCTCACGCCATGCGAAAAACTCTACGACAGCATAACGAATCCACTGACATTCAATCCGCTCGAAAGGATTGCTCGCGAAATGGAGAAAGAACTTCGAAACGTTGCAGAAATGGTGGAAACAAATATGATTCGCAGTAAGCAGGCAGAAATAACCCCATTGACAAAAATGTACATTGAATGGCTGGATGCCAATTTCTATCCAGTGAGCATCAGCCACAAATGGAGAGAAGACATAGTTTCTGTCAAATTTCTAAAACGCACAAAAATATCATCAAGTTCGTAAAATATCATGAAGCGCATACTAACAGGTAGCCGCGCCTTCTTCAGCGGCATGGAAGGATTCCACCCTCACGACTCAGACTACATAGAAATAGTTGAGCCAAAGGACGTGGACTTCTACTACAAGAACTGCAAAAAGGAAGGTACTGATTGCATATTCCAGAACGTACGTAGACCGAAAGACAAACGAATAAGATGGGCATTGAAGTATGAAAACCCTATGTCGCTATGCAATTTTCTTATACCAGAATTCGCCAGAGAGTTCAATATAACAATAGAAGACCTCGAGACATTACGTCCAATGCGAGACATGCTTGACCGCCGCCATCAATATTTGGGTGTTATCTATGATGCCTATATAGCAAATGGTGATTTCACCCTAACAGACGAGCAGCGGCAAACAGCATTTGATGAATACACGAAAGAAAGGACAAGACAATGATACTACACGGAAAGAACCTCATAGTCAGTGCAGGCGGCTCGGTGTTGGGTGCGTCGAAGTCGTGCAGCCTTAGCGTGCAGGCGGAGACCATCAAGGTCAGCTCGCCAGACGACGGCCTATGGGAACACGTAAGGGCAGGACGCTGCTCATGGGACGTTACGACCAATCACCTGCTTCAGGCTGGAGGCTACGACGGCGTCATCAAGGCAACGGCCGTAGCACATGACGGGAATACGACACCAGGACCGTCGTCAGTAACCGTAGGCGGAAAGACGTACCGCACATTCGACAGGGGGCTGAACCTGATACGATTGTCGCTGACTGCTCCGTACGAAGCAGTGACAGGAACATACCTTAGTTACGACACATACGGCGAAACAGAGGATGAAGCTGAGGAAAACATGGACAGGATGGAGGAATTTCTGGAGAACAGAGACGACGACGGCCTGTGGGCTATTGTCAGCTACGATGCCTTTGGCATGAACAACTATCTGGCAGATACTATACAGCGAAAACTGCACGTCGACATGAGCAGAATACCAAGAAAGAGAATGAGAGGCGCGCTGACCGTAATAGGCGGAACGCTCGTCGGTATAGGGATGATGCGATATGCCGAACCTTCAGTAAGTGACATAGGAACAGGGTCGGGGACCCGATCTGACTCCTTGCTGTATATGAGGAACGGCTCAAATGTCGCATACGCCCCGTTAAGGGATGCAGTAAAGCGTGTAGGCCAAGTGTTCGACCTACAGATGTCTGTCGACGGGCTTCCATGCGACACGCTCAGCGGAAAGGCCGTCTGCAAGTCGTTCAAGGTGACCGCCACCAAAGGCAATCTGATGCAGGGCTCGTTCCAGTGGGAGGGCACGGGCCCGCTCGTATAGCATCGGAAATGACGAGGCCTATCCTCGTCGCCCGTGAGGCCCACCCTCGTCGCCCGTGAGGCCTATTCTCAATCGTGACGAGGCCTGTCCGCATACATTCAGCCGTGATTAAGCAACTTTTTTGCGAAAACGTTTGGCCGTTTGGCCGAAAAGCCGTAATTTTGCGGCGAGAACACGTACTCCTGTACTGAGCTATGAATTGAATATGAGTTTAGGAATTGTTGTTAACCGTAAAAAGAACGGGGCTCTTTTGGCGTATATAGCCAAGAATATTCCGAATGTCAGTCTTCGCAAATTATTGAAGATAGTGTATCTTATTGACGAGAAATTCATGGAATTAAGAGGATTCCCGCTTACTTGGTTTGATTATTATGCGTGGGAGAAAGGACCTGTTGCCCCGGAAGTCTACGAAGTAAAGAATGGTGCTTTCTCTGAATATGTCACTTGCCATAAGAACGAAGAAGGCACCAACATTATTGACGCGGCTCTCCCTCACCGTTATCATGCTCTGAGGCAAATGGACCTGTTTAGCCAATACGAAATGGGAATTATAGACCAAATAGTATTCAGGCACGAGAACACGACAGCCGACGAACTATCAGCATTGACACACAGGGAAGACACTCTGTGGTCTCGGATTGTGAGAGAAAAAGAAGTTAATTTTGTTGACGGGAAATCGGATGTACAGATTCCTTTGAAAATGCTGAACGAGGGAAATGCAGAGAAAGAGGAAACGTACGAGGAAGCATTGGAATACATGCAATTCTGTAAAGCCCAGTAG
This sequence comes from Prevotella sp., assembly GCA_022511045.1. Lineage (GTDB taxonomy): Bacteria > Bacteroidota > Bacteroidia > Bacteroidales > Bacteroidaceae > Prevotella. The sequence goes on along the minus strand of JAFLSF010000037.1, from coordinate 1,963 downwards.
TGCGGTGACGATATGTTAAAGGCAAAGAACATTATATACGGTCATTGTACGTACACAACGCCAAACAAGCCAAAATACCTCATATCGTTATACAGAAGTGAAGACTTGAATATAATTGCCGTATTCCCGACTTCAAAAAGTCGGGCTGGCACGTCAAACCCCATACACGGATGCAACAAGAGAGACAACATAATCGTCTCCTATGTATTTGAGGCAGGACGACCGATAGGGACAAAATATCAAAGCGAAGAAGATTTTAGCTTTCCGTTGCAGACCGTAATTCCGTTCGACTATTGTTTCAGGGAAGACACGCAGGATAACATCCTTAAAACATTCAACAGCCCAAAAGTTGTAGGTGTATTGTCCGACAGAGAATATGTCGATATTGTGTATAGCTTTTTACACAGTCCGTATACTCCCGAAAAGTACAAAGAAATCTTTGACAAAATTCTAAGAGACTACTTCGGAGACAAGTGAGCCCAGCCGGACAAGAAACGTCACCTCTTTCCACCCGTCTTTTCCGCCATCATGTCGAAGTCATCCATGACGCTCTGCGCCAGAACCTTTGCATATCGTTGCGTCTGCGTGATGTTCGTGTGACCAAGCATGCGGCTGACGTTCTCAATCTTCACACCCATCGACAGCGCCCTCGTGGCAAACGTGTGCCTCGCCAGATGCGAGTGCATGCGCGTCCTGATGCCAAGCGCCTGCTGTATGACCTTCAGACTCTCGTTGTACTGCGTGTTCCCCATCTTCGGCACCTGCCACCCGTAACGCTCAAGCACGTCAATGGCCTGCGGAAGCAACTGCGACACGTACGGCACTCCAGTCTTGACGCGACTTGACACCGAGACCCACCGTCCGCCTACTTTCTTGTAAGCCGACATGTCGAACGCCTGAGTGTCAGAGTAGGATAGCCCAGTATACATCTGGAAGACGAACAGGTCCCTCGCCATAGCCACCTGCGTCCCCTCCATCGGCCTCAGAGACTCTACGGCCGCTATCTCCTCCTCGTTCAAGTACTCTACATTCTCGTTCACTCCACGACTAAACTCACCCCTCAGACGGCTGTACGGGCTTGTCTTTATGATGCCAAACTTTATGGCACGGTTCAGCAGCGACTTCAGCGACTTGTGGTAGTTAAACACAGTGGCATCGCCTATGGCCTCCCTCACGCGCCCAGCCTGCACGTCCCCGTTCGAGCTGGGCCTCCTGAGACCGTGCAGCCATGTGTCGAAAAGATAGATGTTCTCTACAGACAAGTCCGACCACGCCGTCAGCTTACCGAACTCCCTCAGTCGGCTCATCAGCACGTCATACCTGCGTCTCGTCGTTTCCTTTATCTTCAACATCGGCACCTGTTCCTCCATCCACGCAAGCATGTCACCACCGTCACACCCGCCACTTGCGCCGAGATTGTACAATTGACTTCTGATTGCGGCCACGTTTATCTCCAGCCCCTTCTCTATGCAGGCCGTCACTGCCCGCTCAATCTTCTCAACTACGATGTCGAGCCTGTCCTGTAGCACCAGCGCATCCCGCCTGCCAGTAATCCTACCGTCATACAACTCCCTTCCCCTCACCTTTATGCCTGTGTTTATGTAGTATGGCTTCCTGTTATAGGTAACTCTCAATTCAATCGGTCCCTCCTGTCCGGGCTTGGTCCTTCCTCTGTGGTCAAATACCAGTGCTGTAGTAATCATATTTTATTGTTTTTTTAATGTTTGTCAATCCTTGTTTCCCCACCACCTTCAGAGTGGGTAAACATACGGCCTCTATATTTTATAAAAATCCTACATTATCCTACAAAATCAGATAAAATCCAATTTTCGCCAAGCCTCTTGAATTCTTAACAAATAAAGGGAAATCCCAGTGTTTACTGACGTTCCCCTCGGTTGTAGTAAGTAGTCCCGTTGGGATTCAAACCCAAGACCTTCAGAACCGGAATCTGACGCTCTATTCA
>JAFLSF010000036.1 GCA_022511045.1 Prevotella sp. | reverse complement strand
TAGAGCATCTGCCTTACAAGCAGAGGGTCGGCGGTTCGAATCCGTCAGCGCCCACCAAAAGAGAGTTCCAACGCAGGTTGGGACTCTTTTCTTGTTAAATATCAAAAAAAGCAGCCTTTTGGCGAAAATAATTCTTGATAATGGAGGTTGGATGTGAATTATTTCGTAACTTTGCACTCGCAATTGAGAGATTGTTTATCAGTAATTTTATAACAAAAGGTATTAGAAAGAATACATGAAACTGGACATGTTGACAGCCATCTCGCCTATTGATGGTCGTTATAGGGGTAAGACAGAGAAGTTGGCGGAGTATTTCTCGGAGTATGCGCTTATCCGCTATCGTATTAGGGTAGAAATAGAGTATTTCATCACATTATGTGAGTTGCCGCTTCCACAATTATCAGACTTTGACCATGCGTTGTTTGAACCATTGCGCGACATCTATCGCCATTTTACGGAGCAGGACGCTGCACGCGTGAAAGAAATAGAGCAGACAACCAATCACGACGTGAAAGCCGTAGAATACTTCATCAAGGAGAAGTATGATGCCATCCTTTCAACTCGTACCGCTCACCTTACACCACTTAAAGAGTTTATCCATTTTGGATTAACCTCGCAAGACATTAACAACACCAGCGTACCACTTTCTGTCAAAGAGGCGCTGGAGGAGGTGTATTATCCGTTGCTCGAAGAACTGATAGAACAATTAAACGATTATGCCGAGCAATGGAAGAATGTGCCCATGTTGGCTAAGACACACGGACAACCAGCATCGCCCACCCGACTGGGTAAGGAGATTATGGTGTATGTATATCGCTTGGAGGAGCAATTGCGCGGTTTAAAAGACACACCCATCACAGCTAAGTTCGGTGGTGCTACTGGCAACTACAACGCTCACAATGTTGCTTATCCACAATACGACTGGAAGGAGTTTGGCAATGCTTTCGTTAGCGAAAAGCTAGGATTGGAGCGAGAGCAGTGGACCACACAAATATCAAACTACGACTGGTTAGGGGCAATCTTCGATGCTATGCGCCGCATCAATACCATCATCATTGACTTAGACCGCGACTTCTGGATGTATATCTCGATGGAATACTTCAAGCAGAAGATTAAGGCTGGCGAGGTAGGGTCAAGCGCTATGCCCCATAAGGTGAACCCCATTGACTTCGAAAATTCAGAGGGCAATTTGGGTATGGCCAACGCCATCCTGCAATTCTTAGCACAAAAGTTGCCCGTAAGCCGCCTCCAACGCGACTTGACAGACTCGACGGTGCTACGTAACGTCGGCGTTCCTATGGGACATACGCTCATTGCTGCGCAAAGTACGCTGAAAGGATTGCGTAAACTGATACTGAACGAACAGAAGCTGCAACAAGATCTCGACCAAACATGGGCAGTAGTGGCAGAAGCCATACAGACCATCTTGCGCCGCGAGGCCTATCCACATCCTTATGAAGCACTGAAGGCATTGACGCGTACCAATCAGCAGATGACGGAGCAGACTATTCATGACTTCATCCAGCAGTTAGAAGTTAGTGCGGAGGTGAAGGAAGAACTGATGGCTATTACGCCAACGAACTACACGGGAGTATAACAAACACATTATTATATTATCACATGAAGGGCCGTGAGGCTCTCAGAAAAAGTACAAGCAATATGGAATTCGAAAACGAAAAGAAACAAGAAGAACAGGCTGCTGAGCAGCAGTCTAACAACAATCAGGAAAACAATTATCAGGGTTATCGTCCTGGACGTTCACCGCGTCCGCGTATTCACCAGCCTCGTCCCTACAATGCACAAGGCGGCTATCGTCACCAGCAACAAGAGGATGGAGACGGCTTCCGTCCCGAGGGGTTCGCTACAGGTTTGCAAAACAATGCGCCTCAGCGCGGCGGTTATCGTCCTCGTAACAATTATAATCAACAGGGTAGTTATCAGCCTCGACAGCAATATGGTCAGCAGGGTGGCTATCAGCCCCGACAGCAATATGGCCAACAGGGTGGCTATCAGCCCCGACAGCAATATGGCCAACAGGGTGGCTATCAGCCTCGACAGCAATATGGCCAACAGGGTGGCTATCAGCCTCGACAGCAATACGGCCAACAGGGTGGCTATCAGCCTCGACAGCAATACGGCCAGCAGGGTAGCTATCAGCCTCGACAGCAATATGGCCAGCAGGGTGGCTATCAGCCCCGTCGCCAGTATGGCCAGCAGCAAGGTGGCTATCAGCCTCGTCAGCAATACGGCCAACAGGGTGGCTATCAGCCCCGCCCAGGAGGCTATCGCCAACATACCCCAGGCTACAATCCTCATGCCAAGTATAGCTTGAAGAAACGCATAGAATATAAGGAGGAGCATTTCGACCCCAACGAGCCTATCCGTTTGAACAAGTTCTTGGCCAACGCAGGCGTTTGCAGCCGTCGTGAGGCAGACGAGTTTATTCAGGCTGGAGTAATCACCGTAAATGGCGAGATTGTTACTGAGTTGGGCACTAAGGTGCTTCGTACGGATGAGGTTCGTTTTCATAACGAGCCAGTTAGCTTGGAGAAGAAGGTCTATGTGCTTCTGAACAAGCCAAAGGATTACGTTACTACCAGCGACGACCCCCAGCAACGTAAAACCGTGATGGATTTGGTGAAAAACGCCTGTCCCGAACGCATCTACCCTGTAGGACGTCTAGACCGTAATACTACTGGCGTGCTTCTGTTGACGAACGACGGCGATTTGGCCTCGAAGCTGACACATCCGAAGTTCCTTAAAAAGAAGATTTATCACGTATATCTCGACAAGAATGTTACGGCTCATGATATGCAACAAATTGCCGAAGGCATTACGTTGGACGACGGAGACATCAAGGCAGACGCTATCGAGTATGCAAGCGACACCGACAAAAAGCAAGTAGGCATTGAGATACACTCAGGCAAAAACCGCATCGTGCGCCGCATCTTCGAGAGTTTAGGCTATAGGGTCATCAAGCTCGACCGTGTCCAGTTTGCTGGATTGACAAAGAAGAATGTGCGTCGTGGTGACTGGCGCTATCTGACGGAAGAAGAGGTAGACCGTCTGCGTATGGGTGCCTACGAATAAATAACAACACGTAAGAGGAAAGAAGCAAGCATGAAGAGAACAAAGATTATCGACGTACTACAAAGTACGGAATATGGGAAGGAAGTATGCGTGAAGGGCTGGGTGCGTACCCACCGTTCAAGCAAGGCCGTCGACTTTATCGCACTGAACGACGGCTCTACCATCAAAAATGTACAGATAGTTGTAGACCCCGCCAAGTTTGACGGGGAACTGCTGAAGCAGATTACTACTGGAGCTTGTATCTGCGCCGTAGGTACGTTGGTGGAGAGTCAAGGTGCGGGGCAGAGCTGCGAAGTGCAGGCTACGCAATTAGAAATTTACGGCTTGTGCGACAACAGCTATCCCATGCAGAAGAAAGGCCAGTCGTTCGAGGTGATGCGCAAAAATGCCCACATGCGTCTGCGCACTAACACCTTTGGTGCCGTAATGCGTGTTCGTCACAATATGGCTATGGCCATCCACACCTATTTCCACGAGCATGGCTTCTTCTATTTCCACACACCGCTGATTACGGCCAGCGATTGTGAGGGAGCAGGCAACATGTTCCAAGTTACCACCAAGAACCTGTACGACTTGAAGAAGGACGAACAGGGCAAGATTATCTATGATGACGATTTCTTCGGCGAGCAGACATCGCTGACTGTTAGCGGACAGTTGGAGGGAGAATTGGGTGCAACAGCCCTTGGGGCTATCTACACCTTTGGCCCAACATTCCGCGCTGAGAACTCGAACACCCCTCGCCATTTGGCAGAGTTCTGGATGGTAGAGCCAGAAGTAGCCTTCCTCGACCAAGAGGAACTGATGGATTTGGAGGAAGATTTCATCAAGTATTGTGTACGCTGGGCTCTGGATAATTGTAAGGACGACCTGCAATTCCTCAATCAGATGATAGACAAGACGCTCATTGCGCGTTTGGAGGGTGTATTGAAGGAGACTTTCGTGCGCCTACCCTACACCGAAGGCATCAACATCTTGCAAGAAGCCATCAAGAAGGGTAAGAAATTCGAGTTCCCATGCAACTGGGGCGACGACTTGGCATCGGAGCACGAGCGCTATCTGGTGGAGGAACACTTCAAGAAACCCGTCATCATGACTGACTATCCGCGCGAGTTCAAGTCGTTCTATATGAAACAAAACCAAGACACGTCCGATGGCAGGTCAGTAGGCTACAAAGGTGCCGTAGCCCCTGGTCCCACGATGCAAGGAACGGATGTGCTGTTCCCCCAGATAGGCGAGATTATCGGCGGTTCCGTTCGTGAGGAGAGTTACGACAAACTGATGTCCGAGATAGAGCGCCGCCAGATGGACACCACCCACCTGTGGTGGTATCTTGACACCCGACGTTGGGGCAGCTGCCCTCACGCAGGCTTCGGCCTCGGTTTCGAGCGTCTGATACTTTTCATCACAGGTATGCAGAACATCCGAGACGTTATCCCGTTCCCAAGAACCCCCAAGTCAGCTGAGTTCTAATTTCTAATATAATTATTAACATTAAACAAGTCATTATCATGAGAAAATTACTTTTTGTATGCGGCCTCGTGCTGCTTGGTTTGCAGAATGTTTCTGCACAGAACGAAGACACATGGATTCCCAAACAACTTGGAATTGGCGTTGGTATCGGTACTACTGGTATCGTTATCGATGCTTCTACCACGATGAATCGCTGGCTGGGCGTCCGCATGGGTGTGGACATTTTCCCGAAGATTACCGTCGATACCGACCTTGACTTGGGTTTGGAAGGTCAAGACGCAAACTTTGCAGAGCTGACCCAGCGTGCTAAAGAAATCAATAAAGCAGCAGGCCAAACATTGATTGACCTCTCTAATTTCCCCAATGGACTTCCTCACAACATGGATGTTGAGGGACAATGGAAAAATACCACATTCCACTTCTTGATTGATGTTTATCCTTTCAAGAACAGCAGCTTCCACGCAACCACAGGTTTCTATATTGGTGGTAAAGAACTCGTTTCTGTCTCTAACAAGCAGGCTGGCTTCTTGAAACCCATCACCCAGTGGAACGAGGCAGTAATGCATCCTACCGCAGCAACCCAAAGTATTATAACAAATCATAATCTGAGCATGATTGGTGCTGAACTTGGTGACTACTTTATTGTTCCCGACGAAAACGGCAATGCAAAGGCTACCATCGAGGTAAGCGCTTTCCGTCCCTACTTAGGTATCGGTTTTGGCCGTGCAGTTCCCCGTAGCGGTCGTATTGGTTGCCAGTTCGACCTCGGTGTTCAGTTCTGGGGTTCACCCAAAGTGTATGCTCCCACTTATGACAAAGCAACAAAGACCTATGTCAGACAAGAACTGAACGAGGAAAATGCTGGCGGCGACGGTGGCGATGTCATCAAGACCCTCTCTAAGATTTCAGTCTATCCCACACTGAACTTCCGTCTGGTTGGCCGCATCCTTTAAAAGACTTTTCGGATATATAATACACCCAAAGGGGTGCCACTTTGAATGGCATCCCTTTATTATGTAACGTACTTTCATCAGCGACGAAAGTACGATTCATTACTACCGAACCTATTGTATACCTTTTGTCTCCCCCATGTATACACTTTGTATACCCCTGATATACTAACTGTATACTTCTGGTATACAAGTTGTATACCAGAAGTATACAAACAGTGAGGAGTATTCTCACTCCGCTCAAGTCCTATCCTCGTCTGCCTTGAGCCCCATCCTTACGGACGATGAGCCCTATCCTCGCAAACTGCAAAGCCTATACTCAAAAATCACTATGTTGCTCCTCTTATTTCCTCTTATCGTACCTTGAGCAGATTGAGCATCGTTTCGCATGATTGCTAATAGCCTCTTGTCGTATCTTGACAGGCTAAGTGTTACTGTTACTAGCCAAAGAAAAAGAAAGGGCGAAATAGCTTAAAAATTTATATAGACAACATGAAAAAGAAACAAAAACATGGAAACAATCGTTCTCAAATCCAACTTCTCCCCCTACCCATTACCCTGCATCAAACAAAATATTCAAGCAAATATTTGGGCATTCCTAGAAATGTTTGTATCTTTGAGCCTAATTATAAATATAGCAAACTAAAATCAGATGGCTAACACAAAACAATACTCCATAAGAGAAAGAGTGCTGGATGATTATTTGAAGAAAGGTTGGTATTCCAGACAGCAATTAATAACATATTGCAATAGAGCTTTAGAGAAAGTAGGTTATCTTGCAATTAGTTCTCGTCAGACATTTTTTAATGATTTGGCGCAGATTGAAAGTCAATATAAGATAGTAATCGAAAAATTAAAAAAAGGTAGAACTTGCTACTACCGCTACAAAGATGAAACTTTCTCTATCTATAATCCAAAATTAAGTGAGGAGGATATACAATGTCTTGATCAAGCATTGGAGGTGCTAAATAGTTTTAAAGGTATGCCGCAATTTGATTGGGTTGCAGAATTTAAAGCCAGATTTGAGACAAGTATTAAAGCTGATACAAATAAAATGGCTGTTGTTGCTTTTCAAGATACATCACACAATACGGGTATGGAACATTTTACGACCTTGTATGATGCCATTATCGGCAAAACGGCTATTGACATAACATATAAAAGCTTTAAGGTGAGAAATGCGAAAATAAGCTCCATATCACCTTATTTATTGAAACAACACAATAATAGGTGGTTTCTTATAGGCCGTACTATTGGGTATAATGATATTGGTGTTTTCCCTCTTGACAGAATAGAAGAAATATGCGAGAGTCATAAAGCCTATGAGGAAAGCGGAATTGATTTTAATGACTATTTCAAGGACGTCATAGGTGTAACCATACCAAAAGGGCAGGACGTAGAGAAAGTAGAAATATGGTTTTCAGAAGAACAACTGAGATATGTAGAGACTAAACCTTTACATAAAAGTCAAGAGGTCATCCAAAGAGATAAGAATGGTGGCATTATACAGATTGATGTTATTGTTAATTATGAACTTGAACAAAGTATTCTTTCTTTCGGAGAGAAAGCTAAAGTGTTGTCTCCAACATACCTTAAAGACAATATTAAGCACAGAATTGCAGAAAATTTAAAAAATTATTGATTCGTCTATTTAGAGTGGACGAATCGATATTATCTTTGCACCCAGAATTTTTAATTTAATTTTTTTAATTATGAGCAGTAAGTTAAATCATGAGTTTGAAATGAAAGTAAAGATGATAGCTGAAGAATTTGGCTATTCTTTAGAGGCAACCTTCACAAATGACAAAGATGTGAAGTTTAACTCGAAAGACAAGAAAGCATATATCGTGCCAGTATCCTATCTCAATAATGCGGAATATAAGAAGGTAAGGGAGGAGGTAATGCCCTATGCTGTGATCATGTTGAGTGATTCAGTAGAAAACTCAAAAAGTGATTATGCTGTTGTTTTCTTTGACGAAACACAATCATACAAGGGAACTGTGAAAATGATTGATTTCCCTTTCAAGTATGAAGAATCTATTCCATGCATTGCAAATTTATTTTGTCATGATGCTTATCCAGGAGATGAAAGGCTGATATATGATGTTAACGATGGTTATATGGATGATATGTCTGATCACTGGGATGATTATGTAAAAATAGTTTCCTTTTCAATATTAGAGAATAATCATTATTCTTGGCATCCAAGTGATTATTGTTATACCCTTCCAAAGAGAGAAGGTTTTGAACTAAAAGAACTTGGTGATTTTTTGGGGGGATCAATTCATACTTCACTCGGAGATAATAATGTATTTAAAAAAATTTTTAAATCTGAAATTAACAAGAAAGGGGCTTTTGAAGGAAGAACTGTTTTGCTGCAAGATTTAAAATCATCTCAAGTTGATTATAAGTTAGATGTAGATGATATTCCAGAAAGGCAAGGAGAAGGAGAATATTATGAAATTACGGACAGCGAGGCCATTGTAGTATCACTGTCTGGTGCCCTTAGACCTACCTTGATTGATGCAAAAGAATCCACTGTTTATGTTCCTTTATCAGAAATGGCAGTCATTGATTTGAGTAAAAAATCCGAGTTTGATGCCGAATATCTTGTAAAAGAGCTACAAAAAGATTATGTGGCAAAACAAGTAGAAGATAAGCAGCGTAGCGTAATGGACAATAGGGATTACATTCTAGATCTTATAAAAGTATACATCCCATCAGATATAGGTGGTCTATCTTCTATAGAAAGACAAAGAATTTGTGTTCAGCAAGAACAAAGTAAATATATTAAGTATCTTGAATACGAACTAGAGAAAGAACGTTTAAGATACTTAAAAAACTACAAAGACATTTTGGGCTATTGCCAAGAAGAAAGTCTGAAAAGGCTATTGATTAAATTGGAAAAGAATGAAATATCGGATGATTATACCATATTTAACGAAGTTAGAAAACTGATAGAATGGGTTAAATTAAAATCACCAGGCCACCTTAGTAAATATAAAAATAATAAATATTTTACAGAATATAGCACAAATATTGACAAAGACCTTAACATTCCCGAATATATAGCACGCAGTTTTCACATTTGCGTAAGTTTAGGAAATGAGGCCTCGCACTTTGATGATCCTAGAAAAAGAAAAAAAGTAGCCCCACCTATAACGAGACCTGTCAAAGAAGGGAAAGCCCCATATGCAACTAAATCCGTTATTTATAGTTTGTTGAATATCCTTTATTGGTGTAAGGATTTAGAAGATAATATTAATGTTTAATTTTTAATTTATTTGTTTCTATGTCAAATTCTAATTTATTACGAGAAAATGGTTTTCAAGGATTTAAAACCATTAAGGAATTGTGGAATAACAACTCACAGATTCCAAAGAAACAGGGTGTATATGTTGTAATCTATGGAAAAGGAGATAGACCTGCTTTTCTTGAAAAAGGGACTGGCGGATTTTTCAAAGGAAAAGATCCAAATGTCACTATTGAGGAGTTAGAGCAGAAATGGGTAGAGAACACATCCGTGCTGTACATAGGTAAAGCAGGCGGAACAGGAGCTAAAGCAACTTTAAACTCACGACTTGTTCAATACCTAAAATTTGGGCAAGGTAGAAATATTGGACATTGGGGAGGACGCTATATTTGGCAATTAGCAGATGCTGAGGATTTGATAGTTTGCTGGAAAGAAACTACAGAAGAACCCCGTGACGTGGAAAGCAAAATGATTGATGATTTCAAGAAAGCACACGAAGGAAAGCGTCCTTTTGCGAACAAAGCAGATTGAGGATAGTTGATTATAGCTATATATTTTAATGCTTATGACAATGTTTTTGCGTGAGGCGATAATAAAGCACCTCCTACACTTTAAGGAGAACATGGGTGATGTACTATACATATCCATAAATTTGAAGGAGACTGATGACTATGTGGAAATTATAGATACTTTATCTATTGTAGACAATCTGTTTATTTCTGGACTTGACTACAAGAAAGAGCCTTTATGTATAGCAGTTACTCTCCATAAGAGTTCTCCTTATTTGAAAAACGTGTCAAAAAAGATGGAGCATGAGTATATTGAAGCAGAACAGCATGAATATTTTAATTATTACCTGTCGTTCTATGACATAGAAGATGGGGCGGACAAATGTGTAGAAATGCTTTCTTCTGTTTTTGGCATTACGAGGCTGGAGCAAGTAGACATAATATCGGAAGGATGTAACAGAATCTACTCTACGGAAAAACTGCCACCCCCAAAATCACAACGTAATAAGATTGACACAAAAAGACCAAATAAGATTAAATCTCCAATAAAAAGAAAAAAGGACACGGAGAAAATCGGGTGTTACTTTACTATGGCTTGTTTTCTGTTCTTTTCGGGCTATATAAGTTATCTGATTATAAAAGAAGTTATATACTATCCAATAAAAACACATATGGGTAGTTATGAATTAAAAGAAGATGGAACCATTGATATAAGTAACTTTACGGAATGGAGCAAAACCACTTTTAATGCGGACACTCTCCCAGAAATGAAAGCCGTATATATGTGGTGTATGCAAGAAGATGCGACATTGCCCCACAAGATTATGCGTAATGACCCTCCGTTTAGGATTGTTAAATATAATGGCAAAGCCTTTCGAGTGTTATATATCGGCTGTACTAATGCTCTCAACCAATGTATGGCAGACGAATATTTGGGCGAAAATGATAATAAACTACATAATTATATTGGAACTTTACTCGGCATACCTAAAATAAGAGATGAACATTATCGCCTGACTTTACCGAAAGAAGCAAAGCGATATATTCTAAACTATATGTATTATAATCTTCGCTTATTCTATTGGAAATATTATAGTGACTTATGGGGACATCAATATGGTGAAAATGGTGAGGTAAAAGAACTGATAGAGTTGCTTCACCCACCATTGAATATATATGAAAACTATTGTTTCGATGAGCTACATGATTTTAGAGAGCTAATGATTGCAACAAATGAAAAGACTGATTTAAAAAAGGCCGTTATGGAATACTATAAACAAAGACATAGGAAACAATCGGCAAATTAACTAACACGATGATAAGTAAATTACACAAGATGGAAGATTAAAACGGAACCTTTAGAGAATCTCCTGGCTCAAAAGGTGACTCGTAAGTACCTAACTGCTGGCTGCCATTGATTTTACTACCAACAATCTCACCGCCATTGTCCGTTGGTAACGGGCCTAAGTGTTTATCCTCTGGATTCTCAAAGCGGGTGTACTCTCCTCGGAAAGTCAGTAGTTTAATGCCTGTGGCTCCCTTACGGTGCTTGGATATGATAATTTCTGCCATACCCCGAAGGTCGCGTCCGTTTTCATCTTGATAGAGACGATAATACTCTGGACGGTGGACAAAGAGCACCATATCGGCATCTTGCTCAATAGCTCCAGACTCACGCAGGTCGGAGAGTTGCGGACGCTTTCCTTCCAATCCTTCGCGATTCTCTACGCCACGATTCAATTGCGACAATGCCAGAATGGGTATGTTGAGTTCGCGAGCCAACGCTTTCAGCGAACGAGAGATGATTGAAACCTCCTCTTGACGGGATGAGAAACGAGTCCCATTTGCATTCATCAATTGCAGGTAGTCAATCATTATCAGTTTTATATGATGCTCTTGGTGCAGTCGACGAGCTTTAGTGCGCAATTCAAAAATAGACAAGCCAGGAGTATCGTCAATATATAAAGGAGCACCTAACAAGCCGTTCACCCGCTTGTCCAATCGGTCCCACTCATCGGGTTGTAATTGTCCACTAAGAATCTTTGAGCCTTGTATCTCACAACAGTTAGAGATAAGGCGATTTACAAGTTGGACGTTCGACATCTCTAAAGAGAAAAATGCCATAGGTACTTTATGATCTGCTGCTATATTCTTAGCCATAGACAGGGCAAATGAGGTCTTACCCATAGCGGGACGCCCTGCAATGATAATGAGGTCGGATTCTTGCCACCCAGAGGTTATGTCGTCAAGTTTATAGTAGCCAGATGGGACTCCTGTAATACCCTCTTCATTACCTGCAGCCTTTGTAATGGCCTTAACAGCTTCGTCAATAACAGGGTCTATCTGAGTGAATTCTCGCTTCATATTTTTTTTCGACAGTTCAAAGAGAGCACCCTCTGTCTCCTGCATCAAAACTTCAATATCGGTAGTTTCGTCGAAAGCTCTCGTCTGGACATTGCTGGCGAAAGATATAAGTTGGCGGGCCAACGACTTCAAGGCTACAATGCGGGCATGATACTCCACATTGGCGGATGAGGCAACACGACTACTGATTTCCGTCACATAGCCTGGACCACCTATATCTTCGAGGTCACCCTGCTTAGCCAATTGTTCCGTCACCGTCCACACATCAATAGGTGACTCGTGTATGGCCAGTTCCATAATAGCACGATAGACCTTTTGGTTGCGCGGTTCATAGAAGCTTTCTGGAGTAAGCATCTCACACACAACGGCATAGGCGTCCTTGTCTATCATCATTGCGCCTAATATGGCTCGTTCTAACTCCGTAGCCTGAGGCTGAACATGGGCATAAGTGCTATCGATGGGTTGCTGGCGACGACGTCGCTGCTGAGTATTATTATTCTGTTCTGGCATAATATATCGGTTTGTAAAAATCAAATAAGAATTAACGTGTCACAATTACTTGCGTTGTCGCTTAATAATGCTATAGGCTTGATAGAGTCCTAACTCTCCTGCTTTTGAGAGGTCGTTAATGCCCTCCGCCTCTTGTTTCAAGGCCAAATGGGCAAGTCCTCGGTTATAATAGGCTTCTGCCAAGTTCTGGTCAAGGGCAATAGCTTGGGTATAATCTTCGATGGCTTGCGTGAAATCGAGGCATTGAACATAGGCATTGCCTCGATTGTACAACAGATAGGCATTGGCAGGAGCCAATCTGACAGCCTCTGAGAGATTATCTAAAAGATTGATAGTGCGTGATGGGATGTCTACGCTATCTCGTTCAGCCTGCCATACGGCACGAAGCCAACAGGCTACGGCAGAGGTGGAATCGGACTGCAACCAAGGAGACGGATCTTTGATTGTAGTACTGCCACACACGATATAAAGTTGTTTGTCTGTGGATAGCGTATGATTGAGAGAGTCAACCTGTCGATCGTAGGCCACATAGTGTTTCACAGGATTCTGCTGCTGCTCGGTAGACAACACATAATTGGGCATATAGTCCATACCTACCCGACGGTTCTGAACCCGTCCGCGATAGTCGCTCTGGTACTCGTGCTCCATCTCCTGCTCATCGGCTACAGCCAATTGGTTGTATTTCTCTATATCTTCGTCGCTACGCTTACGCATCTGCTTTTTAGACAGACGGGGCTGATAGCCGTTACGTTTGTCTATCTGTGCTTTCAGAATACGGAACTCATCCTGTTCGGCCTGTCGTGTCATACCTAAGCTACGATAACACTGGGCGCGTTGTTGCAAGCCTGACCAAAAGTTAGGATATTCGTCAATTACTTTACTATAATCACGAATGGCAGCACGAGGGTTACCTGTTCGCTCTAATAACAAAGCACGGTTATAGAGCGCCATGAGGTTGTCTGGCTCCAACTTCAGCACAAAGTCGAAATCGGTGATAGCCCGATTATCGTCACCCACTTGGGCACGTAAAAGCCCACGATTGTAATGCGCCAAAAAATTGTTGGGCTCATAGTCAAGCGCAAGGTCATAATCACTCATGGCTCCTCGTAAGTTATTCTGATTGAAGCGTGCCAAAGCCCGATTGATATACAAACTGCCGTTTCGTGGGAGCAGATGCAGGGCCTTGTCAAGAAAATCCTCAGCCTCTTTCCATTCCTGCCGTGCCAGACTGATAGCAGACCGCATAGCCCACACTTGTCCATTGTAAGCATCAATATCTATACTTTTCTGCAATGATTCAAGGGCTTTAGTGGTATCTGCCTGCAAGAGGTAGACTTCAGACTGCATAGCATAGATACTGGCATTACGGCTCCAATGATGCAACATGGTATCTATTTCTGCCTGGGCCTTATCATACTCTTTCATCTGAATACGGCATAATGCACGATTGTGCCACATATTCAGACTTTCTGGCGCATAGCGAAGAGCAGCGTTGTAATCCTTGACGGCATCTTCGTATTTTTTTTGTTGAATATGGCAAAGGCCTCGCAACTCATATATGCCAATGACGTAAGGATTGCGACTAAGAGCTTCTGTACAGTCACTCTCAGCCCCCACAAAATCATCAAGGTAATATTTGGCAACGCCACGAAAAAACCAAGGTTCGTAGAGATAAGGCTTGGCACTGATGGCCTGATTGAAATATTGGATAGACAGAACATAGTCCTCATAATAAAGTGCCGAACGGCCTATCGTCACAAGTCGGTCTGTATTATATTGAGCCGACAATGGCAATAAGATAAAAAGATAAAAGGGTAAAAGGACTAAAAGCCTTTTACCTTTCTGTGCCAACTTATGACTCAGAATATTCATCGTTTATCTTTTACTTTTTTGCCTATCTCTTTCCAACAGCTTTCGTCCTGTAGCCGCAACGATAACGTCCTTGCATAAGAGCTTTCAGTTTGTTCTTGATAAGCTGTTTTCGGAGAGGTGATATTCTATCTGTAAAAACCTTTCCATCCAGATGGTCAAACTCGTGTTGCATCACCCGAGCCAAATAACCATCTATCCACTCGTCATGAGGCAGCAATTGTTCGTCTAACCATTGTACGCGAATACGGGTTGGACGGGTGACTTTCTCATGAATAGCTGGCAATGACAGACATCCCTCCTCTTGTACATCCGTCTCGCTATCATCATATTCTACAATATGCGGATTGATATAGACACGTCGGAACCCCTTATATTGGGGCATATCGTCTTGAAGTACATCAAGGTCAATAACAACGACACGGATGGATTGTCCTACTTGGGGAGCCGCTAATCCAATACCCTCGCTCTCTGCCAGCGTGTCCCACATGTCCTGTAGAAAACCCTCTAAATTCGGATAATCCAAAGGAATATCTTCTGCTACCTTGCGGAGCACAGGTTGGCCATATACGTATATTGGTAGAATCACAAGAAGAAAAATTAAGAATTATACATTAGAATCACAGATGACGGGAACGCATATAATCCTGTAAGATAATGGTAGCGCTGATTTCATCAACCAAGTCTTTATTCTGACGAGCTTTTCGGCGCAGGCCTCCATCCCTCATAGCTTGATGGGCCAACACAGAAGTAAAGCGTTCGTCGTAATAGTCAATAGGAATCTGAGGCATAGCTTTCCGCCAACGATTGACAAATTGCCGCACGCGCTCCAGATTCTCACTCGGCAAGCCATTAGGTTGGCAAGGTTCACCTATAACGAGTCTCTCTACCTGTTCTTGTGCTACATAGCGACAAAGATAGTCAAACAACTCGTGTGTAGGAACAGTTGCCAACCCGCCTGCAATCAATTGCAGCGGGTCAGTAACTGCCAAACCTGTGCGTTTTTTCCCGTAATCTATTGAAAGAATACGCGCCACTGAGGTTATTTAGCGTAAAGCAACCAAGCACCAGGATATTCTGTGTTCAGCGCATTGCGACTTGCCGCAGCTTCAACCTTAGTGTCGAAAGTGGTGGCTACCACACGATACATTACAGGTGTTACATTGTTGTTTACTACCACCTGAGCATCGTAGCCCTGCCCCTTCAACTTCTGCTGTAAACCATCAGCATTTTCACGCAGGCCAAAAGAACCTACTACAACACTAAAGTTCTTCAATCCGCTACCGCTGACCATATCCACAGCCTCTTGGCGCACAGTGATGTTGTCAGCATTATCAACAACCTGCCCTTGATTAGCAGATTTCTCTTCCATAGGCGACACCACATTCTGTTCAGGTTGCTGAGCCTGTTGTTGCTGGGCCAACTCGTCTTGCTGCTTAGCTTTCAGATAAGCTTGTTTGTAGGCACTTTCTTTCGATTTACATCCAGAAAGTAACATGGCTGCACAAATGACAGCGCATAAAACTGTGTACTTTTTCATTACTTTACTTTTATGATTATAACCATTAAATTAAACGTTCGTTTAAAATCAGTGCGAAATTACAAAAAATGAACAACTAACACAAAATTTACTGCATAAAGTTTGTTAATTTGGAAAACTTTCTGTACATTTGCAAGCAGAATTACGTTTAACCCTTTAAAAATTACAATTATGAAAAGTTTAGGTTATTTAGGTGCATTCCTTGGTGGCGCACTCGCTGGCGCTGTAGTTGGTCTTTTGTTGGCTCCAGAAAAGGGAGAAGACACACGTGTAAAGATCACAGATGCTGTTGACGATTTCATGAAGAAGCACAATATCAAACTGAGCCGCAAGGAAGTAAAGGATTTGGTCAATGACATTGCGGATGCTGCTCCCGAAGCATAAGCGTCAAGCAATTGCTAATTGAAATTGATTAGAAATCTATTGAGATATGCTCAGTAGCGACAAAAACGTAGAATCCATAGCACAGCTTATAGAGGTGCTCAAGAATTACATTGGGCTTCAGAAAGAATACTTGAAGCTCAATGTAATAGAAAAAGCAGGGCGATTAGTCACGGCCCTAACGGTAGCTATTATTTTTATCATTTTTGGTGTAGCTGTGCTATTCTACTTGTCGTTCGCCATCATTCACTGGATGGAGCCCATTACAGGATTGGGACTGGCTTATTTTCTCATGTCCACCGTTTTCTTCTTACTCTTAATTATTGTCTACCTGTTCCGCAAATCATGGATAGAGCGTCCTTTGGTACGCTTTCTGGCAGATACCTTATTAAACTAACTCTTTTATTTTGCTCTTATGACCACAACAACCTCTTATAGTTCGCTTGAGGAGATTCAACAGCGCAAGGAAGAATTGAAGACCAATCTCCAAAACGAAAGTCAAAAGATTGGAGAGTTGTGGCATGGATTGACAGCAGCAAAAGAACCCACCAGTAAAGGAGAGATGATTGCAAATATTGTGACTAACAGTATTACCGCTATTGATGCCTTTTTATTGGTGCGTAAGCTGACGAAAATCTACGGTAAATATTTCCATAGAAAAAAGTAATAGGAGAACTCGGCTCTCCTATTTGTCTCTACTTCCTTCTATAACTCAAATGTTTCATACTAACTATAGACTGAGGAACTATAGTTAATATTAGCCTAATAATTTACTATGTTGATTTCAAGCCATAGCACGACATAGCCCACTATCCACCCTAAAAGTACTTTAGGGGTAAGGTGTTTAATATACCATCCCAAACTGACGCACTCTGCACGCATCAAAGCCAATCCGCTGACAGAACCCACACTAAGTAGACAGCCGCCAATAGCCGTTGAATAAGCAATAACTTTCCAATAAGTACCATTAGTCGCCATCTCCTCCACACCAACGGAATAGAGCGATATATCAGAAATAGCGATGGTAAACGTGTCAACTACAGCACTCAGCAAACCAGAGACAATGCCAAACAACCAAATATCATGAATATAAATATCAAGCCATTGGGCAACATCATCTAACACGCCCGTTTCAATGACTACCCCCATACCTAACATAATACCCATTATAAAAAGTACCTGTTGCAAGGAACCATATTGCAACGACACGGGAATACGCAACTGAGCCATCTGCCCTGAACTGATAAGTTTACGATTGAAAGCCTCATTTATTACCCAGAGCACAGAGAGAACACAGAGAGCTCCAAGGAAAGGAGCCAGTTTGGTAATATTATGAAACGTAGGAATAAACCACAATCCTCCAATCCCCACAACAAGCATGACTATACGTTGCCAGCGATTCAGACAAGTAGCATCACCCCGATACGGAGACGGACTCCATGCTGTATCCAAACGGTCTGGCAATTCACGATTGATTAAAATCGTAGGAATGACCCATGCCAATAAAGCAGGCACAGCCAAATAAGCCGAGAAACGACTGGCAGTTACAGCCCCATCTCCCCATAGTATCAGCCCTATCGGGTCACCAATAACAGTAAAACATCCGCCACAATTGGCCGCCAACACAATAGCAGAGCCTACGAACATACGTTGGCGAGAATTTTGCAGGATGCGGTGCATAATCACCAGCATCATAGTGGTTGTAGTTAGATTGTCAAGATTGGCAGACAGCAGAAAAGTAGCTAATGTAATTGCCCACAGCAACCGTTTTGAATTACGAGTTCTAATCCATTCACTGATAAAGTCAAAACAGCCATTATTGTTCAGCAATTCTACTATAGACATCGTTGCCAACAAGAACAACACTATAGCGGCCGCCTTACCAACATATTTCAAAAACACATTATCGTAAATGAAGTATTTGACGCGATCACTATCAGAGGCAACCCCATCTAACCACTCAAGATACTCGACAGGATGTTGAGCCATAATAAAGTCTTGTCCCCACGAGATATAGACCACCCAGCCTATAGTACCAAGAAACATAGCAATAGCTGCCTTGTTGACTCCCGTCATATGACCCGTTGCTATTAACAAGTAGGCCACTATCAACATCGTTACGATAATTACGGTCATAGTTATCTAAATACGTTTACAACAATTCACGAGGTATCAGTTCCTGTGCTCGCTGGAAATCCTCCGGCGTGTCTAGTTCATAGGAGAAATACTGTGTAGTGTCTACCACACGGAATGTATACCCTTGCGGTATCAGTCGTTCAAAGCAACGTTCATAGAACACATCGATAAGTCCTTCCTGCTGTATCATGCGGTCCAATTCATCATAAAGGGCTTTACTATAGTCTGCTGTCATCTTCTCAATACCCACAGACTCACCAATAGCCAATGCAGGATTGCACGTTTTATTGATTTCAACAATGCGGTTGTCAGCATCAACGATAACTTTAATTTCTTCCTCACCACATTCATGACGATTCAGTGCCAAAGCTGACTCACTTTGTTGGGCAATACGCACTACAGCAGCAGGGTCGCACAAAATGTCGCTATCCATCAGCATGAATTCCTTACCACGAACCACTTTTCCTGCCATCCATAACGAATAGATATTATTGTTGTGCTCATAGTCAGCATTGTGTAGGAAAGTGAAATGAAGCATTCCCCTACCTTTTCCAGAATGTTCTGTATTTTCGCTATTGTCCAGGGTCTCTAGAAAACTACGAATCATCTCTCCACGATAACCTGTCACCACCACAAACTCTGTGATGCCAGCTTGCTGCATAGCACGGACGGTACGTTCCAACAGAGTGCGCCCTCCAACTTCTAACAGACATTTGGGTTTTGTGTCTGTCAAAGGGCGCAGTCGTTTGGCCATTCCTGCAGCTAAAATAACTCCTATCATATTAAATGTGAAACTATAATCGTTACAGACAATTCAAAATAGTATCCACTACGGTCTGCGTCTGTTCCTTACGTCCCAGCGTAATTCGGAGGCACGACTCCAATCCTTTGTCTGTCATAAACTTAATCTTATAGTCTTGACTGGCCAACGCCTTCTGCAACTTCTCTTTTATTTCCACAGGATATTTGATAAGGATAAAGTTAGCCACAGACTTGTACACCTTAAAACCTGGCAGTGAGTCCAACTCTTTCTTATACAACTGGCGTCCCCACTCCATTTCGTCAGCCACATGGCGATAGTGCTCCTCGCTATCGAGCGCAGCCAATGCAACAGCCTCTGAGAAACGGTTGTAACCCAAATATTTGTTAGTATAACTCAGGAACTGATCATGGCCTTTTCCAATAAAGCCAAAACCACAGCGTAAACCTGGCAGGCCGTAGAACTTGGAAAGTGTACGAGAGATGATAAGATTCGAATATTTGTTTACTAATGGAGCGATATAGCCCGTATCATTAGAGATAAAACTAGCATACGCCTCGTCAATAAGCACCATCGTATCAGCAGGTATGTTCTCCATTATGCGTCCAGTCTCCTCTGGCGTCAACCCATTGCCTGTAGGATTATTTGGCGAGGCCAAAAGCAACATACGGGGATGCACGCGATTTGTATATTCTATCACCTCGTCAATGTCGTAAGCAAAAGTGTCCTCCATTTCATGCAAGGGATACATCTCAAAAGTACCGCCGCACTCGGAGGCTACACGATTGTAATACCACCATGAGAACTCAGGAATCAATATCTTTTTGTTGTCACCCAACATTAAGAAATAATGGATAGCATTCTTCAGCATATCCTCTCCGCCGTATGTCAGCAATACCTGTTCCTCTGGTACGCCATATATCTCGCTAACGCGAACGCTGATGACACTTTTCTTGCCTTCATCATAAATACGCGTATAGAAGCACAGCGTCTTAGGATCGAAATTCTTGATTGCCTCCACCACTTTCTGGCTGGGCTCAAAATTAAACTCGTTTCTGTCGAGAAAATTCATTTGTTTATCCATGATATGTCTTTATTTATTCTTAATTTACAACATTTTCAGTCCTTAATCTTCATCAGCGCCATACCAACAGCTATCCATATAATCTCTCTCACGCGGCAAATAATGCTCACGAAAATACCCAATGCCGCTGATAGTCCAAGAGCAGCAATAGAGAGTACGAAACCACCCTCTTGCACTCCTATCTGCATGGGCAGAAAACCTATGAGGTTGGCAAAGAGCGTAGTGAATGACACGATGAGAATGCTATGTAGGTATGCCAACATCAGTCCATCTAAGCCTCCACCGCAATCTACACCAAACAGCAAAAGCATAAACAGTACTTCTGAACTCTGGACAACTCGTGAAAAGTATTCCAGAACCAAGCTCTTATAGAATGCCCGTCTATCTTGATTGTGCAGCGAGGCTATTTGCTTGTCAATATTCTCTATGGCCTCCGCATGACGTGCCCAGAAACGCAGCGTCCACTTTTTTAGTCCTGGCAGTCGACATATAATTCCCAACACATATTTCACCAGTCCATTACGATAGCCCTTTGAAAAAAGATAGAACGCCAACAGGCAGAACATAATGACAATCCCCAAAACAACACCGATAGCTGGGGTAAAAGGCAAATCACCAACGGCAGCAAGAGCCAAATAGATAAAGATGCTGATGAACCAGAACCAGAAATGGGCAAAGAAGTGCATCATAGCATACAAAATAACGCTTGACGTAGCGTGCTGATGGTCGATATTCTTCGACAATTCCATGATACGGTACGGTTCTCCACCCAGACCTCCCACTGGTGTAGCGTAGTTCAAGGCATAACCCGTTATCGTAAGCCGATAGATACGCCAAAAGCTCAGCGGTGCCTTATGACCCAGATTCCCCTCTATGACAGACTTCCACGACAACGCATTTAGCCCATAAACCAGAAGCCATACTCCAACAATAGGAATTAACCAATATCCAGCATGACACAGATGTTGCCACAACTCTATGAAACTGACATCAAACGTCAGCAGCATCACTACCACAGCTATTACGCCAAGGCAGAAAAACAAATTGTTCAGTCGCTGCTTCGTCCATTTCATAGCAATAGGGGATAAGAGATTAACAAGATTAAAACATTAAATGTTAGGAATTAAGACCATCTGCCATTTGGCGGCAAAAACGTTCGTGACGTTTGTTTACATACCATGCTAACAGTCCCATGCCAACTATTTCCCACACGAAATTCATGACAGGAATATCCAAAAGACAGAATAGGAACAACCATGCAGAACGGAAATTAAAAGTCAGAAGCCCGTTCCACTTAATGACAGGCAACGAGTGTCGGCGAAACTCGTCGCGTATCTCTTGCGGAATCTGCTCTGCACTTCCATATTTCTCTCGCAGACGAGCTAATAGTCGCTGCAACTCGGGGGTCTTCTTCTCTTGCTTCTCCGTATAGCCGATGTACGACTTCTGAAACAGACGTTCCACCCAAGATGTCTCTTTAGTCATCTGGTCATATATCTCCTGCTGGCGTTTCGAGTTGTCCAATTCCGAGCCCTTCTCTCCTTTCAAGAAGAACAAATGTACTTGAATATAGTAGTCAGCCAATCGTTGCTGACCAGCCAGCCCGACGATACCAGACACCCAGCCTAACACAAAGACCACTGCGGTGGCCATCCACACGTTCTGCGCCGTATCGCTAATGCCAAGCCATTGAAACTCAATACTGTGGTGCATATAAAAACGATAGACCAACGCATGATAGATAGGCACAAACCACGCAAAGCCCGCCACGCCGTCAAGGATGCGCCCCAAACGGCTTTTCTTGCCCGTCATACGCGCCAATTGCCCGTCAGTGCAATCGAAAATGTCGGCCAGACAAAGCAGCAGTATAGCGATGACATTCATCATCAGTCCGTACGTACCCGCATAATACCAACAACCATAGGCAAAAAATATGGCGCTGGCAGCACCCACAAACATCGAGAGGATTGTCACAGTATTGGGGTGAATATCCAGTTTGGCAAAAAACACGGCCCACCAATAGCAGAAGGGGCGTACTATATGCAAATCCAGCCAATCCTCTGTATCGGCCGACTTCACTGTTTTAGATACTTTTTCGTTCATCTCTTTCTTGCTATTTGCAATTCAACCTGCAAAGGTACGAATAAGCGAGCAAAAAGCCAAATAAATTTGGACTTTTTCGAGCGAGAGCACTTTCGACCGCAGGTCAGAGGTAGCTCATTGGACGTGACATAGAATACAGTATACAGTTTTCAAAATTGGAAATTTAAGGGGGGCCAGCCTTGAGAAATATCCTATATATTTAGGCTATTAGTATATAAATAC
>JAFLSF010000035.1 GCA_022511045.1 Prevotella sp. | reverse complement strand
CTGAAAACGGATGTCATTCCGATTTTTCTTCCAATTAATCCTGGCATTTCAGTTTTAAATTTAAAATAATAATGTATATCTTTTCTGTTTCTTTTCAAGCATCTTGCACCTTTCCTCCTGCCCACGTCCACACCCAAAAAGAATCGCCAATTGCTTCTCCATTGAAGCCTAAATAACTATCTTTCAGTGCATTGATGGCATTAAGGCCAGCGCAATACATACTTTTGCGGCTGCAAAGGTACAAATAATAAATAACATACGCAACCAATCCAACGTCAAATTCCGCAAAATACGAAAGTTTTATATATTTTTAACTATCCACAAGTCGCACTAACAAGTTTAACGAGGCCTATGCACAATCCAACACCTACCCTTATACCTCTTTCCCCTCTATTCGAGGGTTTATTCTCGGATAGGTATTGAGGAATGGGACCTTTTCGAGTGAAAGTAGTTTTTTGTTGAACGTGATACAGAATACAGAATACAGTTTTTTGAAGTCAGAAAATGAGTGTGCCCTATCTTGTAAGGAATAGGAGCGTTTATGTTACTATTATATATATATTATATATAATATATATAATAGAGTATTGTGTGTGAGTTCTTTTTCTGAAAATATGAAAATGGACTCAAAAAAAACTGTATTCTGTATTCTGTATCCAGTGTCACTTTTTGGGGGATATGTATGAAAGTCTGAAAAAATGAGACAGGGAATGTCGGTACCCTATTGTGAGAGTCGGAAAAAAGCCGTATCTTTGCACCCGTGAACGGAACAGCAGCCCCGACGCGCAAAGGCCACGCGCGGAAGGGCTGCGGCGAGGACACTCCTCAAAGGCCACGAGGACGGCTCTCGCGGGGGACGAGGATAGGCCTCAAGGCTGACGAGAATAGGGCTCGTGAATAGTGAAGACTATTCTCGCTGTCGACGAAGTGCCGCTTCGTTAGCGACAAATCGGAAATAAAAATATATCCGGATTTATTTTGTATTTCACTCGGTTTACACTACCTTTGCAGACAATATGAGTAATGCCAATATACCGCAGGAGTTTAACAACTTCTTCTTGAAGGACGTGTCGTTCGTCAATCTGATGACGCGACGCATATTCAACGTGCTCATCGTGGCAAATCCCTACGATGCCTTTATGCTGGAGGACGACGGGCGAATAGACGAGAAACTGTTTGACGAATATAGTGAACTGGGCATGCGCTATCCGCCATCGTTCACACAGGTATCGACTACGGAGGAGGCACACCAGGTACTAAAGACGACGGATGTGGATTTGGTGATTTGCATGCCTGGCAATGCGGACAACGACGCTTTCCAAGTGGCACGCGACGTAAAGCAGCAAGCACCGCAGGTGCCTTGTGTGGTGCTGACACCTTTCTCTCACGGCATCACCAAGCGCATAGAGCACGAGGACATGAGCATCTTCGACTATGTGTTCTGCTGGCTGGGCAACACAAACCTTATACTTAGCATCATCAAACTGATAGAGGACAAGATGAACATTGAGCACGACATCAAAGAGGCTGGCGTGCAGATGATTCTCTTGGTGGAGGACAACATCCGCTTCTACTCCAGCGTGTTGCCCAACCTCTACAACTATATTTTAGCGCAATCGAAGAATTTTTCGACGGAGGCTCTGAACCCCCACGCTGCTGCCCAACGCAAACGTGGACGACCTAAAGTAGTATTAGCCACGAACTACGAGGAGGCGATGTTCTGGTATGAGAAATATCACGACAATGTGTTAGGAGTCATCTCTGACACCCGCTTCCCGCTAAAAGGCAATGAGGGCAGGCTAAGTCACGTAGAGGAGGGCGACGCAGAAGCTGGTCTGAAAATGCTGCGCGAGATTCGCCGTCGTGACGAATATGTGCCGCTCATCTTACAAAGTTCAGAGATAGCCAACAAGGAGAAAGCCGAGCAGGAACATTTCCACTTTGTTGACAAGAACTCGAAGAAGATGAACGTTGACCTGCGCCAACTCATCGAGGAGCACATGGGCTTTGGAGACTTTATATTCCGCAACCCAGTGACGAGAGACGAGGTGGCACGGGTACGGTCGCTGAAAGAATTGCAGGACATTATTTTCAAGGTGCCCAACGACTCGATGCTTTACCATATATCGCGCAATCACATGAGCCGTTGGCTCTGTGCACGAGCGATATTCCCCGTTTCGCAATTTCTCAAGACAGTAACGTGGCACAAACTACAAGATGTGGATGCACATCGACAAATCATCTTTGATGCTATTGTGCAGTACCGCAGGATGAAGAACATAGGTATTGTAGCTGTGTTCGACCGTTTAAAATTCGACCGCTATGCTCACTTTGCCCGCATCGGCGAGGGTTCATTGGGCGGTAAGGGACGTGGCTTAGCATTTTTGGACAACATCATCAAACGGCACCCAGAACTGAACCAGTTTGATAACGCCACAGTACAAATCCCAAAGACGGTGGTGCTCTGCACTGACTTCTTTGACGAGTTTATGGATAAGAACAACCTGTGGTCAATTGCTCTGAGCGATGCCTCGGACGAGGAGATACTACAGTATTTCCTGCGCGCCCAGTTGCCTGATGCACTAATAGCTGATTTCTTCACTTTCTTCGAGGCTGTGAAGTCGCCTATTGCCGTGCGCTCCTCGTCATTGCTCGAAGACTCACACTACCAGCCATTTGCTGGCATCTACAGTACCTATATGATACCCTATCTGGATGACAAGTACGAGATGCTACGAATGTTGGCCTGTGCTATCAAGGGGGTCTATGCCAGCGTCTACTATAAGGACTCGAAAGCCTATATGACAGCTACGTCGAACGTCATTGACCAAGAGAAAATGGCCGTCATTCTGCAAGAGGTGGTGGGCCAGCAATATGGCAATCATTTCTACCCCACTTTCAGCGGTGTGCTACGCTCACTAAACTATTACCCCATCGGCGATGAGTTGGCTGAGGAAGGTATCACCTCGTTAGCACTGGGATTAGGAAAATATATCGTGGATGGCGGACAGACGTTACGCGTATCGCCCTATCATCCGCATCAAGTGCTGCAGACCTCTGAGATGGAGACAGCACTGAAAGAGACACAGACCAGATTCTACGCCTTAGATATGTCGCATGTAGGCGATGAATTCAGAGTAGACGATGGCTTTAACATTCTCAACCTGCGTGTCAAGGAAGCCGATAAAGACGGCTCGCTACAAGGTATTGCCTCAACATACGACCCCAACGACCAAGTAATTCGCGACGGAATCTACGAGGGTGGTCGGAAAGTTATCAGTTTCTCGGGAGTTTTGCAACACGGCATTTTCCCTTTGCCAGAAATCCTGCAATTAGCCCAGGAACTAGGGGCTGAGGAGATGCGTCGTCCTGTAGAGATTGAGTTTGCCTGCAATCTTACCAAAGGTGAGGGTCTTGGGGTAAAAGGAGACTTTTACCTCCTACAGATACGTCCTATTGTTGACTCCAAACAAGTACTGGACGAAGACTTGGCTGCCATTACTGACCAGAAATGCTTGCTGCGCTCACACAATTCTTTGGGACACGGTATATCAGAAGACATCATTGACGTGGTATACGTTAAGATGGGCGACGACTTTACAGCCGTCAACAATCCACAAATAGCCGACGAGATTATGAAAATCAACAGGCGTTTCTTGGATGGAACATTCATTACCCCATCGGGTGAGGGTTCTTCGTATATTCTTATCGGACCTGGACGCTGGGGCAGCAGCGATCCTTGGTTAGGTATCCCCGTTAAGTGGCCGCACATCAGTGCAGCCCGCGTCATCGTGGAGGCTGGACTAAAAAACTATCATGTAGACCCCTCACAGGGTACCCATTTCTTCCAAAATCTCACTTCGTTTGGCGTCGGCTACTTCACGGTAAACACCTACACAGGCGATGGTGTACTGCAACAAGCTATCCTTGATGCGATGCCTGCCGTAGAGGAGACGCAGTTTGTGCGCCACGTGCGGTTTGAGCGTCCACTGAAAATCATGATGGACGGCAAGAAACAACACGGCGTAGTGCTGCTACCGCATAATAACTAATAACCACAAACGTTAGTATAATATAATAAGGTGGTAAAAATATGATATTGTTGAGTTTCGACACAGAGGAGTTTGACGTACCACGCGAGCATGGTGTAGATTTCACGCTGGAAGAAGGCATTAAGGTGTCTAAGGAAGGAACCAACCGCATCCTTGACGTACTGAAAGCAAACGATGTCAGGGCGACATTTTTCTGTACGGGCAACTTTGCTGAACAAGCCACAGAGGTGATGCAGCGCATCATGCAAGAAGGACATGAGATAGCCTGTCATGGGGTTGACCACTGGGAACCCAAAGAGACGGACTTTGCCCTATCAAAACAGATAGTAGAGCGTGTCATTGGTCGTCAAGTCTATGGTTATCGTCAGCCACGTATGTTTCCCGTTAGTGACGAGGAGATAGCACGCGCAGGCTATCGTTACAACTCTTCGCTGAACCCGGCTTTCATTCCTGGTCGTTATATGCACATAACTGCCCCCCGCACATGGTTCATGAAAGGCGATGTGATGCAGATTCCCGCTTCCGTCACCCCTTGGCTACGTTTCCCTCTGTTTTGGCTATCACTACACAACCTGCCCGAACGAATCTACCACGCATTAGTACGCCGTACCCTCAGACACGACGGCTATTTCGTTACCTACTTCCACCCTTGGGAGTTCTATGACCTGCAGGCACACCCAGAATATAAGATGCCTTTCATCATCCGCAACCATAGTGGAAAAGAACTAATGCAGCGTCTGGACAATCTTATCAAGATGTTCAAACAACAAGGTCACAAATTTGTCACATTCAACGAATTTGTCGAAAATCCAATCCGTAAATCGTAAATATGAAAAAAATATCCATTTTATTGCCAGCTTATAATGAGGAAGCTTCCTTCCCCTTGATTAAGCAATGTATGAGTCGGGTCTTTACGGACAACCCTAACTACGAATGGGAAATTCTATTTGTAAACGATGGTAGTACAGACGGGACGCTGCAACAGATGATTCGTTTGCATGAAGCGGATAAGCGATACAATTATATTGACCTCTCGCGTAATTACGGTAAAGAGGCAGCCATGATGGCAGGTTTCGATTATGTAACAGGGGATGCTCTAATTATCATGGATGCGGATATGCAACACCCTGTTAATGTAATCCCAGAAATGCTGAAGTATTGGGAAGAAGGATATGATGACGTATATGCCCAGCGTCAAGGCAGTAAGGAATCATGGGTTAAGCGCAAAACATCTCACTGGTATTATATGCTACTCCAGTCTATGACACAAGTACCCATCCAAAAGGACACAGGGGATTTCCGTTTATTAGACCGTTCATGCGTTGAAGCGCTCAAACAAATGCGGGAGACAGAACGTAACACAAAAGGAATGTACTCTTGGATTGGTTTCCACAAGAAAGGCATCTATTATCAGCAACAGGAGCGTCAAGCTGGTTCGTCAAAATGGAGCACATTATCGCTTGTCAACCTTGCCATCAATGGCATCACCTCATTTACCACCGCCCCCTTACGAATAGCCTCAATTATGGGAATTCTCGTGTCAGGTGTAGCCTTTATCTACCTCTTATACATTATCATTGTCACCAACTTTTTTGGAGAAGATGTACAAGGTTATCCAACTATTATGGTCACTATGCTGTTTTTGGGAGGGGTACAATTATTAAGTTTGGGTATTATCGGCGAATATTTAGGCAAAGTATTCAATGAGGTGAAAGGTCGCCCTGGCTATTTTATCAATTCATATAATGGGAAACGTGCATAATATATTTCCTCACTGCTTGAAAGCGTAGAGTTTCTGTCCAATATAGTTAAGAACCATAAACAATCCCGTACCTACTAACATAGCGATGTTCTCTACAAGAAGATTGCTTAAATTCAGATTTTCCAACGTCCATCGCGTTAAAGGCAAAGCCAAACTATAGGCTATCAGATAACATACAATAATATTAAGAGCAAATCGTATAATGCTCTTCCAGTCAGTACCTTGATAGTGAAAGGTAAAATATTTATTCAGAAAATAACTAAGGATGCTACCAAAGAAATAATCGCAGAATGATGACATCCAATAACTACAGCCAAAGACATTGTAGAGCACAAGCATAATAGCTGTACCAAACAATGTATTGATAACACCAACTATCAAAAATGTGAGAAAAGTTTTATCGAACGGAAGTTTCTGAATATTCATAGTCCCTTGTATACATCTCGTAACATAATTTCAACCATATCATCGTGATTGGTAAGGCTTTTAAGGCATAAGGCTGTACCCACTCTTTACGAATATAGGCAGGGAACAAATCGCTGGGCGACAGGCTGCTTAGTACAAAAGCAAACACCATAAGACCAACATCCCAGTTTGTGCGTTTCCAAGGAGCGGCCGTATACCATATCACAATGCCTACGAAAGGAATGATGTAGCCACTTGACTCACTGCCTGTGGAGAATAATACGACGAACATTAAAACAGAAGCCAAAAGCGTTTGGCGGAAAGCCACATTTTTATATTGTGACAAACGCAGATAGGGAATACAGAACATAAAAAGCCCAGGAACGATAAGCCATAGGTCACTATAATGGGGAGATTGCAGAACCTTCCTAGTCAATCCTAAAAGTGATATATTAGTACCCTTTCCAAACATATTATCTGCATTCTTCTCTGTCAGCGATACATACCACTCTTGATATTGACCCAGAATGTATTCTGGTCCAAAACATACCATCGGGGCAACCAGCATTACCACAGCCCAAAAAACAAGAGAGCTTATAAATTTTACTTTATGCTTAGAGAAAAAAAAGAACGCCAGACCCACAATGCCATATAATTTGACAAACGTACCCAACATTATAAAGAAAGCTGCCCAAAAGTCTTTCTCACGCTCAATACAATAATAAGATAGCAGAATAATGGCAGCAATAGCAATATTAAACTGCTGCATATACAATGCTGTCAGTAACTCGTGAGCGCAGAACCACAAGATAAATAATTGTTGATAGCGGGTGAACTGTGACTTACGGATTGCTAAATACAGAAACATTGAAAGTGCTACCAGCCATAACAACAGGCCAATAAACAATGGCATAACTGCAAAAGGCTCAATAACTAGCGAGAAGAACGGGCCATAGTGATTCATATCATGATACTCAGCAGGATAGGCAGCATAAAGCGACAAACCACCCCACGCATGCTGAAAAACTCCACGAAATATCAGGAAATTATTACAACTATGTATTTTCATCACCGCTGCTATGATGGGCAATAACAGCCATAAGCCTAACAACGTGCAGAAATCGTACAAAAACGGCTTAGTCAATAGAGTCTTACATCTTTCCATCATACATCTTTATCCTCTGTTTTTTGTGCAAAGATACGAATAAATTATGAATAATAAATTGTGAATTGTAAATTATTTCGTATCTTTGCAACCATGAATAAAATATCGGTAGTTATCAACACTTACAATGCAGAGCAACATTTGCAAACCGTATTGGACTCCGTCAAAGAGTTCGACGAAGTGATGATATGCGATATGGAGAGTACAGATACGACACTGAACATTGCGAGGAGGAACGGATGTCGTATCGTCACTTTCGAACGTAAACAGCACAGCATCGTGGAGCCAGCCCGCGAATTTGCAATCCATGAAGCGCAACACGAATGGGTGCTGGTGGTGGATGCAGATGAGTTGGTAACGCCTGAGCTGCGGGAGTATCTCTATCAACACATCAACAAAGAAGGTTATGCTGATGGACTATTTATTCCGCGAAAAAATTATTTCTTAGGTCATTTCATGCGCTGTCATTATCCAGACCATCTCCTACGCTTTTTTCGCAAGAGCAAAACCCATTGGCCTACCTTCGTCCATAGCACTCCAAGGGTGGATGGAAGAACTGAGAAGATTCCTGCCAAACAAGAACAATTGGCGCTTATTCATTTGGCCAACGACTCTGTAGCCAATATCGTCAATAAGACAAACCAATACACTTTAAATGAGTTGGAACGCAAAAAGAATCGTCATTACAGTACCTTTTCCCTACTATGGCGACCATTCTTTCGATTCTTCAAGACTTATATACTGAAAGGAGGAATCATGGATGGTAAGCCTGGATTTATTAAATCTATGCTGGACGGCTATTACCAGTTTATTTTTTTAGCGAAAAAATATGAGCAGGAGAAAAAGGTAAAAGGTATCCCAACAAAAGAAAACTAGTCTCAGAAATAACACATACTTTTGCAGATATCAAACATAACGACAACTTTATATTATGAAAACTTCCTTACTTATCTCAACGTATAACTCTCCTCACTATTTGAGGCTATCGTTAATGTCTATACAAAGGAACACACGTATTCCTGATGAGATTGTTATTGCTGACGATGGTTCCAAGAATGACACACGTGAACTAATAGATAGTTTTCGCAAATGTTTCTCCTGCCCTATTGTGCATGTCTGGCAAGAGGACAAGGGATTCCGTAAATCTTTGATTATGAACAAAGCCCTTGCTAAATGTACTGGCGACTACATCATACAGATTGATGGTGATATTATTACCGAACAACATTTTATAGAAGATCATTGTCATTTTGCAAAAGTTGGGTACTTTTATGCAGGCAGTCGCTGCTTGATAAAAGAAGAATTGGCTAAGAAAATTTTGAGAGAGAAAGACATTAATTTTTCTTTTTTCAAGAAAGGTATTGAACACAGATTCAATATGATACGCTTACGATGGCTCTCACCATTGTTTTTTGTAGAGAAACATAGTCGAGGTTGCAATATTTCTTACTGGCGGTCGGACATTTATGCCATCAATGGTTATGATGAACGAATGGAGGGAAATGGCGCAGAGGATACCGATATGGATGAACGGTTGGAGAGATACGGTATTAAACGACGCCACATCAAGTTTTCGGCTATTGCTTTCCATGTATGGCACAAAACACGATTTATTTCACAGACCAATGGTGCAATTATGGAAGAAAATAGAAGAAACCACATTACACGATTAGATAAAGGCATATCTAACTACATATGAAAAAAATACTATATTACATCATTCATTCGCTTAGCTATTTAATATCACTATTACCACTAAGCATACTTTACATTTTATCAGATATTACATTTTTAATCATTTTCTATATTATCAGATACAGACGTGATTTAGTAAAAAAACACCTTCAAGAATCTTTTCCAGAGAAAACATATAAGGAAAAACAAAGGATTGAATTTCAATTTTATAAATGGTTTTGTGATTACTTTGTTGAAAGTATCAAGATGTTAAGCATTAGCAAAAAACAAATAAAAAAAAGAATGGTTTTTAAAAACACAGAAATAGTTGATAAAATCGTAGATGGAGGACAATCATGTGCCGTTTATCTTGGCCATTATTGCAATTGGGAATGGATTACTTCTTTACCATTATGGATAAATCAGAAAGCACTGTGTGGACAAATCTATCACGTTCTAGAAAACAGCGATTATGACCAACTATTTTTAGCCCTCCGCCAACGATGGGGTGCTGTAAGCATCCCAATGGCTGAGACATTACGACGTATTGTAAAATATCGTCAAGAAGGTAAACAGGTTGTCATAGGCTACATTAGCGATCAAGTTCCATATTGGAACAATATCCATCATTGGCTTCAATTTTTAAATCATGATACTCCTGTACTCACTGGTACAGAACGGCTTGCCAGACAGACTGGCCATGCCGTATTGTATCTTGACATAAACCGTTTGAAAAGAGGATATTACGAGGCTGAATTTAAACTTATTACACGTACCCCTAAGGAGATGAAAGAGTATGAAATTACAGACATCTATTTCCAACTGCTGGAAGCTTCTATTCAACGGGATCCCACGTGTTACCTTTGGACACACAATCGATGGAAACGTTCGCATGACGAATTTAACATACGTTACGACAAAGA
Source organism: Prevotella sp. (assembly GCA_022511045.1). Lineage (GTDB taxonomy): Bacteria > Bacteroidota > Bacteroidia > Bacteroidales > Bacteroidaceae > Prevotella. Next base: position 12,374 of record JAFLSF010000035.1, on the reverse strand, counting down.
CACAGGGCGCGTCAGTTTAGAGCCGTTAGAAAGTATACTAAGGAGAAAAGGGTTGGCATAGATTTATTTATGATATTTGTAACAGACAAAGGTCGCATGGCCAATAACATTTTCCAATACGGACACATGTATGCTTGGGGCCGTGAGAATGGGCGTTCTACTATGTCCATGCGCTTTGCCCACAAATACCCAGAATTTAAAATTTCCCATACGAAATATCATAATTCTTTAGTTTATGTGTTAGTCAAATTGGCAGCAAAACTGCACATCATTCCTACTATAGATTTCAGTGATGGACAGAATGAACAAAAAATAGAAACTATTAGGCAACACAAACACATTTTAGTAACAGGATGGGGTGTGCGCTTTCATCCTTTGTTTCAGAAATATAAAGAAGACATTATCAGCATCTTCAACTTCCTGCCTAAAGTACATCATCATGTGGACATGATATTACAAGCTTCGACTGCAGATACCATCAAGTTGGGAGTGCATATCCGACGTGGCGATTACAAGATTTGGTTGGGAGGCCGTTTCTATTATGACGACACACAATACATAGACATTATCCGCCAGTTTACTCATTTGCTTCCCGAAAAGAATGTTGATGTATATATATGTACTAATGATCCGCATCTTAACCAACCATTCTATCAACAGCACCTTTCCCCCATACGGGTATTCTTTTCCAATGGATCACCTGCAGAAGATTTATGCCTACTATCGAAATGCGACTATCTCATAGGACCATTAAGTTCTTTTACCTTAATAGCCTCAATGTATCACAACACACCACTTTATTGGATGATGGGTGATATTCTCCATTTAAGCAGGGGATCATTCCACGACTTCAACTATCAAGCATGCCATTTTGATACAAACTTCTCTGATGATTATATTGGTTAATTTTAAATAAACTTATGCTTTCGATTATCATCTGTTCCAAACATAGAACATTGAATTCTAATCTTTTGGAAAATATTCGTATGACTATTGGTACAGAGTTTGAGATAATACATATTGATAACTCTAATCGTAAATATGGCATTTGTAGTGCGTACAATGAGGGAGTCAGACGTTCAAAAGGAGATATCTTGTGTTTTATGCATGAGGATATTTTATATCATTCAAGTGGCTGGGGCAAGATCGTTGAGAATTTTATGCAAGACTACAAAGTTGGAATGCTTGGTGTTGCTGGTTCTGCTATAGTTTCTAACGTCTCAGATTGGCGTTTTGGAGGATACCAATTTGTACACATTGTTCAAGGCTACCAAACCCTTAGTAACCCACCATACTATTATACTAAGGGGATAGAATGGGACACAGAAGAATCACCCAAAAGAGTTGTCATTATAGATGGCTGCTGGTTTTGCCTAAGAAAAGAGTCTTTTATTAAGGACATGTTATGGTTTGATGAAGAAACTTTTCGAGGATTTCATTTATATGACTCAGATATTAGTATGCAAGTGAACAAAACAGGAAAACATATTTATATCTGCTCAAATATTATCATAGAACATTTTTCTAAAGGAATATACACATTTGACTTTAAGGATGGATTAAGTAAATTTCTAAGGAAATGGAAAGACGATCTCCCCTATTCTATAATTGATATAAATGAGTATGATTTAAGAAAACTCAATAAGCAAGCAGAAACAAAATTAGAAAAACGAATCAAACAAGATGGTCTCACTACCATGATAAAAAAATATTTTACTGATATACATAGTGGATGTGTCCCACCCCAACTCCCTAAAGAAGCGGAACAACTTATAGAAGCATCTATGTATCAATTCGTGAAAGCAAAGATAAAATTTTCGGCAACAAATGACGAAGCATTTTCTGCGGTAAAAACGTATATCTATATGCAAAAGAAATCCCATGCATGGAGAATTATATGGAAATATCTTTATTATAGAGTATTGAACAGAACTCGTATAAAACAAATCAAAAGAAAGAACAATTACCAATAAAACGACAACAAAATGATTTCCTTTATTGTTTGCAGTATCAATCCAGATAGAACTAACGCATTGCAAAAAAATATTGCTAAAACCGTTGGTGTAGATTACGAGTTTATAGTTGAAGATAATCGAGGAAATTTGCATGGCATATGCAAAGCATATAATGATGGAGCGAGAAAGGCGAAATACGAGAATCTTTGTTTTGTTCACGAGGATGTTGTTTTTAGAGGAGAGAGCTGGGGGATAGCTATAGAAGAGAAATTATCAGAGCCCCAAACAGGAATTATTGGTTTTATGGGAACAATCTACAAAAGCAAAGCTCCTTCTGGGTGGAATGTGTTGCCTAATCTGAATCGGTCACATTTTATTCAGACTATAAATGGCCAAGAAAGATTCTCTTCTGAAATTATTGGAGATTTCTCTCCTTGCGTTATTCTAGATGGTGCCTGCCTTTTTATGAATGCAAAATTATGGAATAAACATCATTTTGACGAGATCGCGTGCCCTGGGTTTCATTGTTACGACATTGACATCTGCATCCAAGCAACATGTGCTGGATATATCAACTATGTTTGTGGTACATGCTGGGTAGAACATTTTTCAGCAGGGGTTTTCAGTATAGAGTGGGCACGAAATATTCTTTCTCTTCATTTGCAAAAATGGAATGAAAAATTACCATTAGGAGATAAACTTAATAGTTTTTATGAAGCACGTGCGTACTACGTTTATTTAAAAAACGTGTATAAGCTATCATGGAACAAGACTGAACGAATGATGTTAATGAAACTAATTCCTTTTAAAATCCGACATCCGATAATTGCCTTGAAAAGCATAACGCTACTACTTAACTTATAGAATTCAAGAGGAATATTTGGAAGATTCGCAACTTTATTATATCTTTGCAATCAAATTATATACCATCAAAATAATGTTTAGACAATTCCTTTCCATAATGATGCGCTACCTTAAGCCATATCGCAAATATTTGGCGTGGTCTGTCGTGCTCAATTTTTTTTCCCAATGGATGAATGTATTCTCTTTCGTCGTACTCATTCCAATATTAAACATCCTATTCAAAATTGACGCAACAATTTATGAGTATAGAGCATGGACATGGAGCTCTTTGGATAGGGATATCATCGTCAACAACGGCTATGCCTATGTACAAGAATTAATAACTCATCACGGATCTTTCCTCACACTGGTATACATGGGTGTTGCTTTGATAGTAATGACAGGTATCAAAACGTTGGGTTACTTTGCATCATCAGCTGTCATGATACCATTACGTACAGGCGTAGTTCGTGACATTCGTATTCAAGTTTACGAGAAAGTGCTCAAATTGCCATTGAGTTTTTTTTCTGAGGAACGAAAAGGCGATATTATTGCCCGTATGTCTTCCGACGTTGGCATCGTTGAAAACTCCATTACCAGTAGCATTGATATGCTTATTCGTCAACCTATCGCTATCATCGTGTGTTTTGCCACCATGTTGACAGTTAGTTGGCAGCTAACGCTTTTTGTTATTATTGTGGAACCTATTGCTGGTTACATTATGGGAACCGTAAGTCGTAAGTTAAAAAGCCAGTCAGCCACTGTCATGGGTAAATGGGGTGATATGCTGGCACAACTGGACGAAACTCTGGGAGGACTACGCATTATCAAGGCCTTTATAGCAGAACGTAAGATGCTCCTGCGTTTCGTGAATATTAATGAGGAGTATCGTAAGGAGACTAACTCAATGGCTATGCGTCAAAATGCCGCTCACCCTATGTCCGAGTTTCTTGGTACCATCATTATTGTTATTGTATTGTGGTTCGGCGGCTATCTTATATTGAACGAGTCAAATATGATTGACGCCTCAACTTTCATATTTTTCATGGTCATACTCTATAGCGTCATTAACCCATTGAAAGACCTTTCGAAAGCAACTTATCAGATACCTATTGGACTAGCTTCAATGGATCGTATTGACTTCATATTAAAGGCAGAAAACCCCATCAAAGAGCCTAAGCATCCTCAGTCAATGTCATCGTTTGAAAAAGAAATAGAACTGCGTGACGTTTCATTCTCATACATAGAAGGGCGCGATGTTCTCAAGCACATAAACTTGAAAGTTGCTAAAGGCAAGACCATCGCTCTTGTTGGACAATCGGGATCTGGGAAATCAACACTTGTTGATCTCATTCCTCGTTACCACGACGTGAAAGAAGGTGAGGTATTCATTGATGGCAAGAATATCAAGAGTGTTCGTATTTCTGATTTACGCGCACTTATCGGCAATGTTAATCAAGAGGCTATTCTTTTCAATGACACTTTCTATAATAACATTACTTTTGGGGTGGAGAACGCTACTATGGAGCAAGTCATTGAAGCTGCTAAGATTGCAAATGCCCATGATTTTATCATGGAAAGTGAAAACGGCTACGACACTATGATTGGCGACCGAGGTGGCCGTCTCTCGGGAGGGCAACGCCAACGCGTTTCCATAGCCCGTGCCATCTTGAAGAATCCACCTATTCTTATTCTTGATGAGGCTACTTCTGCTCTTGACACTGAATCAGAACGATTGGTGCAGGAAGCATTGGAGCGTCTGATGAAATCGCGTACCACTATTGCTATTGCTCACCGTTTGTCCACTATTAAACATGCCGACGAAATATATGTCCTTTATGAGGGCGAAATAGTAGAACGTGGACATCACGATGACCTCATTGCCCAAAATGGCTATTATAAAAGGCTATATGATATGCAACAATTATAAATCTAATATTTATGAGAATTCTTGTTGGCAACAATCAATTAATTCAAACTGGTGGAACGGAGAGTTACACTTTCGCTCTTGCCATAAGTTTGAAAAAGATTGGTCACGAAGTTGAATATTTCACATTTGCTCGGGGATTTGTTTCAGAACAATTGGAGACATGTGGAATCCCTTTTATGTCCCATGACTATTATGACTTGATTTTAGCAAACCACACACCTGTTGTAGAACATCTTTTTTGCTATGGTTTTATTATACAAACTTGTCATGGAATAATACTTGATTTAGAGCAGCCTTCGCCATTTGCAGATATGTATGTTTGTATCTCCGAAGAAATAAAAAATCATCTGCAAAATATAGGTATAAAGTCAGATGTTATGCTCAATGGTATTGATTGTAATCGTTTTACTCCATACAACCCTATACATTCAAATTTGACTTGTGTTTTATCTTTATGCCAGTCTGATATTGCAAATAATTTTATAAAAGAATGTTGCGATTCTATTTCTGATGGGAATATAGAATTTATATCTTGTAACAAGTTCACGGATAATGTTTGGGAAATTGAAAAAAGGATAAATCAAGCCGATCTTGTGGTAGGTATAGGAAGATCCCTTTATGATGCTATGGCCTGTGGAAGATGTGTTATTTCATATGATTATAGACCATATCATAGCATAGCTGTTGGTGATGGATATCTTTCTAAAAACAACATACAACAAAGTATTGCTTATAATTGTTCTGGAAGAGGGCTAAATAAAACATTTACAAAAGCAGAATTTATTTTAGAACTCAAGAAGTATAACCCAGAAGATGGTCGATGGGCACGCTGTTATGCGTTAGAAAACCTCAATATTGAAAAGTCTGCCAAACGTTATTTAGAGTATTACGACAATAATAAAGATAAAGTATCAGGCATAGAACGTCAAAAACTGATAAAAGTTCGGACGTTACATACTATGAAAGAAACAGAAATGAATAATCGTATAACTATATTGGAAGAGAAATTGTTACAAATAAGCAAAAAAAGAAACAAGTATCTTAAAACGATCCGAGCAATAGTCTATATTGTCCCAAGTTTTATCGTCATTATTATAGTTATTTTCTTTATCTTGTTTTCATAATGGTATATAAATCAAACTATTGACACTATAATCACAAAAATAATGAATGATTTATTAGAATACAAGCGCATCAAAAAAAGCCTGCATACAAGACCATTTTTGGAAAATGACTTACTATTAGACGAAATTGAGGATTTTGGAAAACAGTGTGCAAATAAAAAATTGTATACCAAGTTGAAAAGGAAATATAAATGGCATCGCCTTTGGAATCCTAAACACCTCGCTATTGGTAAAGCACCTAATGATTGGGCAAATAGGCAGAAACCTCTTGTTTCTGTCATTGTGCCCAATTACTGCCATGCACCTTATCTCACGGAACGCATTGAGTGTATATTGAACCAGACCTTCCAGAACTTTGAGCTAATTATCTTAGATGACTGTTCTCAAGACAATAGCCGTGATATCATCTTAAAGTATAAAGATCACCCGCGTGTATCACACATCGTATTGAACGAGCAAAACACTGGCAATACATTCTTACAATGGGAGAAAGGTGTGGCATTAGCTCAAGGTCAATATATCTGGATAGCTGAAAGTGACGATTATGCCGATGAAACATTTCTTGACAGCACTATGGCAATGTTTTGTTTGCACGAAGACTGTGTTATGGTACGCACAGGCAGTTATCAAGTGAATGAACACGGCCGCATTTTAACCAGAGACTGGGATGTCTGGAAAGAAGACGAAACAGTGCATTATTACAGTGGTCATGATTATATTCGCCACAATATGCTTCATTTTAACTATATCTATAATGCCAGCATGGTCGTGTTTCGTAAGGATATTTTCCATCAAATAGACAAATCATACCAGCAAATGCGTTATACTGGTGACTGGCTATGCTGGATTGAGATGCTCACTAAAGGCCCTATTTGCGTATACCACCGCAAATTAAACTATTTCCGCCAACACCAAAATAAAGTGAGTGCTCGTTCTAAAAAGACTAATAAGGGTATTATTGATCAAATTAATGTACTAGCACATGCTATAAAACATGTCAAGTCATCGGCTTTCCGTAAAATGATGATTCGCGGAGAACAATATTATGTCAGTAGTCGATGTTTTGATAGTGACGATTATGACCCCGAAATAAAGAAGGCTTGTTTCAAAACGTTACGCAACAATTTACATGCCACAATCTGGGACTATCGGCTATACAAATTCTTTTCTTGGTTTGATTTCCTACCTTTCATCCCCTCCCAGAAAAATGACAAATACAAATAATAGTAATAAAGAGCAACTTGCCCTAAACACAAGATAGGAGTAATGCCACTTCTCTTTTGTGCATACTCCGCACATGTGGTGAGAATAGTCCACGTGACCTGTGTGTATAGTCCGCACTATTGGCGCGAATAGTCTTCGCTAATGAAGTCTTGATTGTGAACTTAGATAGCATTTATCTTTCCCATTAAGCAATAAAATTACTATCAATCATTTTTAAGGAATCCTGCCAGCTTTCCAACTTCGTATAGGCATATATCACGCCACGTGCCACCATATAACTGGGGGAACTGCGCGCGCAATTCTTTTTGGTTATTACCATTCTCCTTTACGAAGCGCTTTGTCCAGCGACCACGCAACTGGCGGCGTTGTAAAGGTGACAAATGTAGCATTTCAGCTAATTCTGTTAATATGCCTGCTATAGCGGACGACTTTCACTATCTATCATCTGCGAATGAACATAGGCCACAACCGCCTGTGGATACTGCTCTAATACCCCTACAAGTGTTTTCAGGAAACCAGGCATTGCAACATCATCACTCTCAGCCACCCAAATATATTCACCTTTGGCCAGCATAATGCCTTTATCCCATTGCAGAAAAGTATTACATGTATTGGCTTCATTTATCACAATATGGCTTACATGTCGATTCCCTCTATAATGCTCCAGCACCTCGCGACTATTATCTGTCGAACAGTCATCCAACAATATCAATTCAAAATCTTGATATGTTTGGCTTAAGATGCTGTCTATCCGCTCCTTCAGATAGGGCGCGTGGTTGTAATTAGGCACTATGACACTTACTTTCATATTCCCTCCTATCAGTTTTCTGCCATTATTACTTCATCAAACTGCTTTCTGGTCGACTCGAACAGGAACAGGCGTTGATGCTCCTTGCTATCTCTCTGCAATTGTGTTTTCAATGATTCGTCTGTCAGCAAGCGGTACATTGCCTCGGCCATAGCTTCTACATCACCTACGGACACCAGCAACCCCGCCTTTCCTTTGTCCAATATCTCGCGCGGGCCAGTCGGACAATCTGTCGCCACGATAAGCTTACCCATGACAAGCGACTCTATCAGTGCCGTAGGTAGCCCCTCCATTTTCGCACTATGGGCAATAATCTGTGCATGACGTATCCAAGGATAAGGATTAACGTGGAAACCAATAAACTTTACATTGCCTTGTAATCCTAATTGGGTTACCAGCTGTCGTAAAGTGTCCTCGTCGCGTCCTTTTCCCAGCAGATATAAGCGTACATCGGTTGCATAGCGTTGGCGCATCAGGCCATAGGCCTTGATGAGTGTTGTCAAATCCTTTTGCGACTCCTCCAACCGCTCCACCGCTAAAATATATTTATCCTCTATGCGTGTATCATCCACTCGTTCTGCGGCCAGTCGTTCCAACCTCTCACGGTCTTTCGCATTATAAATAAGCCGCCACTTGCCCGCCAGTTGGGGGAACAACTGCTCGCCCTCCTCAAGCATTGCTCGCGAGATAGTCACTACCCTATCGTAGTGTTCCAGTCTTTTTCCTATGTGTTTCATACGGCGGCGATCCGTCTGCATCATGTGGCTAAAGCTGAAATGAAACCATGCAACCTTCCACGTCTTCACATTTTTCAGATAGGAATAATGGCAGCAATCGAAATCCACCACCGCATCATATTCACTTCTCATCTTCGACAACTTACGCCCTATGATGTTTCTACGCACAGGGGCCAATAGGACCTCGTCATATAACTTAGCCACGAGGGGTAGCTGCCCCTTAATTTTCCGCTTCCGCCAATACGTTAACCAGCCGTCTTTTACCAAATGTATCACCTTGACATTTTGAGGTATTTCTTTTTGGAACACCTCTAATTCACCCAGCCCCATGCTGATGGACAACGTGATACAATAGTCCCTACCCTGCGATAAATTACGCAAATAGTCCAGCAACACCGTATCGATGCCGCCGTCCAAAAATCTACTTAGCAGGAAGAGTACCCGTTTCATTATCCTACATTTGTTTTATGTTTGCAAAGATACACATTTTTCCCAACATGACAAGCATTTATCCGCAAGTTTCTCCCTTTCAGACGAGGAAACGACCTATAATCAATACCACCTATGCACACGAAAAGGCGAATGGCTCAGAGTTTGGTTCTCTGAGCCATTCGTCATGATATAATACGTTGGGAATTTCAGCATTAGAGCTTTGGACCAGCAGCGACAAGTGCCTTACCAGCATCGTTACCCTCGTACTTCTTAAAGTTCTTGATAAAGCGTGCAGCCAAATCCTCAGCCTTTTTGTTCCACTCTGTAGCATCTGCGTAAGTGTCTCGTGGGTCGAGAATGTTGGCATCTACGCCCTCCAATTCTGTGGGCACCTCAAAGTTGAAGTAAGGAATCTTCTTGGTAGGTGCGTTCAGAATAGCACCACCGAGGATGGCGTCAATAATGCCGCGTGTATCCTTGATAGAGATACGCTTGCCTGTACCATTCCATCCAGTATTAACGAGATAGGCCTTAGCACCGCTCTTTTCCATCTTCTTCACGAGCTCCTCAGCATACTTAGTGGGATGCAACTCGAGGAAAGCCTGACCGAAGCAAGCAGAGAAAGTAGGAGTAGGCTCTGTGATGCCGCGCTCTGTACCTGCCAACTTGGCGGTGAAACCAGAGAGGAAGTAGTACTTGGTCTGCTCTGGGGTCAGAATGCTAACAGGGGGCAACACGCCGAAGGCATCAGCTGACAGGAAGATAACATTCTTGGCGTCGGGACCAGCACTCTTGCCGTTAACCTTCTTCACAATCTTCTCGATGTGCTCAATGGGATAAGAAACGCGGGTATTCTCAGTGACGCTCTTGTCTGCGAAGTCGATTTTTCCGTCGGCATCAACGGTGACGTTCTCCAACAGCGCATCGCGGCGGATAGCATTGTAGATGTCAGGCTCCGACTCTTTATCGAGATTGATAACCTTAGCATAGCAACCACCCTCGAGGTTGAATACACCCTCGTCGTCCCATCCGTGCTCGTCGTCACCAATGAGCAGACGCTTGGGGTCAGTAGAAAGCGTGGTCTTACCCGTACCAGAGAGTCCGAAGAAGATTGCAGTGTTCTTACCCTCCATGTCGGTGTTAGCCGAGCAGTGCATCGAAGCGATACCCTGCAAGGGCAGATAGTAGTTCTGCATAGAGAACATACCCTTCTTCATCTCACCACCATACCAAGTGTTGATGATAACCTGCTCGCGGCTAGTCGTGTTAAAAGCAACGCAAGTCTCTGAGTTCAGACCCAATTCCTGGTAGTTCTCAACCTTAGCCTTAGAAGCGTTGTAAATAACGAAGTTCGGCTCAAAGTTCTCCAACTCCTCAGCCGTAGGCTTGATGAACATGTTGGAGACGAAATGTGCCTGCCAAGCCACCTCAACGATGAAGCGAACGGCCAGACGGGTAGCCTCGTTGGCACCACAGAAAGCGTCAACCACATACAGTTCCTTACCGCACAACTCCTTAATGGCGATGTCCTTTACCTTTGCCCAAACATCTTCAGACATAGGGTGGTTGTCATTCTTATACTCATCAGAGGTCCACCACACCTTATCGTGGCTCTGGGCATCATCAACGATATACTTGTCCTTAGGCGAACGACCCGTGTAGATACCAGTCATCACATTGACAGCGTTCAACTCAGTGTTCTGACCCTTGTCGAAGCCAGTCAAGCCAGCCTTAGTTTCCTCCTCAAAGAGAACCTCATACGACGGATTGTGGGCAACAACGGTAGAACCCGTTATGCCGTACTGTGTCAAATCTAACTTTGCCATAATCTTACTATTTTTATTTGTTTGAAATTACTATTACCTATCCTTGCCGATTCGTCTCTGAATCTTGGTGCAAAGATACGAAGAAATTACGAAATACAAATTACGAAACATGAAATATTTCCTCCGAAAAAGGCTTTTTTAGTATAAATCAAGCATGAAAAGGAAAATATTTTGTATCTTTGCAAACTCAATATGGCAATTAACAAAGTTACTAACACTATGGAAGTCATCAATTTCTCAGGACACAACAGCGTCATCAATCAGTATATGGCTGAGTTGCGCGACAAATCATACCAAAAGAACCGTCTGGTCTTTCGCCATAACATCGAGCGGTTAGGAGAGGTAATGGCATATGAACTGTCAAAGACTCTGAAGTATAAACCAAAGACGGTAAACACTCCGCTCGGCACCATCGACATTCCTCTGGCCAAAGACGACGTGCTGATAGCCACCGTCCTGCGTGCAGGGCTGCCATTTCATTACGGATTCCTCCACATCTTTGACAAGGCCGAGAATGCCTTTGTCAGCGCCTATCGTATGTACACCAACCGCGAACACACCGAGGTAGGCATACATACAGAATACATGGCCTCACCCAGCGTCAAAGGCAAGACACTTATTATCGTCGACCCCATGCTGGCCACAGGCGGCTCTATGGCTGCCAGCATCGAAGCACTGCTCAAGACAGGAAAGCCGAAAAAGATACATGTAGCCTGCGTCATTGCCGCTCCCGAAGGTATTGAGGTTGTCAAAGAGGCATTGCCCGAAGACAGCACCATCTGGTGTGCAGCCATCGACCCAGGCATGAACGAGCACAAATACATCGTGCCAGGCTTTGGCGATTGTGGCGACCTATGCTATGGCGAAAAACTTTAAGCAGGCCCTCTGCTAAATCCTAATTAAAATAATATAGGAAAGAAGCAATACCTTCCAAAGCAGGCTTGCGCTGCCCTTCTATCTCAATAGAAAACTTAATTTCTGCCTTGCAGATGCCGCGTAGGTTCTGAATGGCATGCAACTTAGTGACCAGCCGCACGCGACTGCCCGTAATGACAGGCTGTCCAAAGCGCATATCATTCATCCCATAGTTCACCAGCATCTTGATGTTATTCACCTCTATTATTTGGTCCCACATGTAGGGCAACAGCGACAATGTCAGATAGCCGTGAGCAATCGTCGACTTATAGGGACTCTCCTCTTTGGCACGCGCCACATCGACGTGTATCCACTGATGGTCCAGCGTAGCGTCGGCAAACAGATTGATACGCTCTTGGTCCACCTCAAGCCACTCTGAGTGGCCCAACTCCTCGCCCAAGTGAGCGGCAAACTCCTCGTATGAGTTAATGACTAATTTTCCCATATTTTCTTCTTTTAAGTGAAATTATGGCACAAAGGTAGTCATTTCTCGTGAAAAATAGCTACCTTTGCACCTGAAAATCACTGCCCTGATAGTTAAATGGATATAACAAGGCTCTCCTAAAGCTTAGTTCCGAGT
>JAFLSF010000034.1 GCA_022511045.1 Prevotella sp. | reverse complement strand
GTATACTCCTGAAATACAACTTGTATACACGGCGTATACAACGTGTATACTCCTGATATACAAATGGTGCGGACTATCCTCACCACCGGTGAACCCTATCCTCACGACCTGCGAGGCCTATTCTCGTCGCCCGTGAGCCCTATTCTCAACGATGGTTCTATAACGTTAATGGCATGGTGTGTAGCATGGTTAATTCGTCCAATTGCACTTTCTTTTTGCTTGGACTACGGCTCAATATGCAAGAAAGTTGCATATACGTTTGGTAATATGCGGGGAATTGTATAATTTTGCACTCTGTTTCGCATAAATATACTAAATATGAAAGTGAAGAAGAACCGCTTGGAGGCCTTGCGGATGATTATCTCAAGCCAAGAGCTGAGTAGTCAAGACGAGGTGCTGACAGCTCTGAAGAAAGAGGGCTTTCAACTGACGCAGGCCACGCTGAGCCGCGACCTCAAGCAGCTAAAGGTGGCTAAAGCGGCCACGCTACGAGGCAATTATGTGTATGTGTTGCCCAATGACACGATGTATAAGCGCGTGTCTACACCACACTCTGTGCGGGAGATGTTGCAGGTGCCAGGCTTTCTTAGCATCAATTTCTCGGGCAATATGGGGGTCATTAAGACGCGCCCGGGCTATGCAAGCTCTATTGCCTATAACATTGACAACAACCATATTGATAACATTTTAGGAACTATAGCCGGCGACGATACTATCTTCATTGTTATTAAACAAGGTGTCTCAAAAGAAGAAGTGGTGGAGGCACTTAGCGAGGTGGTGCCTAATATGAAGTGAGAAAGGGCATGGAACAAGGAGCAGAAATAACGGTATTGGTAGCTGGAGCGGAGCATGAGGTGTATGTAGATACCATCTTGCAGACGATAGCTGATGCTGCTCAGGTGCGCGGGACGGGTATTGCCAAGCGTACCCACGAGTATTTGGCCACCAAGATGAAGGAGGCCAAGGCCGTGATAGCTTTGTCTGGTGACAAGTTTGCGGGCTTCAGTTATATAGAGACATGGGGCAACAAGCGGTATGTGACGACGTCGGGACTCATAGTCCATCCAGACTTCCGAGGTTTGGGCGTGGCCAAGAAAATCAAGGATATGACGTTTTCGCTGGCCCGTACCCGTTGGCCGCATGCCAAGATATTTTCGCTGACGAGCGGTGCTGCCGTCATGAAAATGAATACGGAGTTAGGCTATCAGCCTGTGACCTTTGCCGACTTGACGGACGACGAGGCTTTCTGGCGGGGGTGCGAAGGATGCGTCAATGTGGACGTACTGCACCGAACTGGTCGGAAATACTGCATTTGCACGGCTATGCTCTACGACCCAGAGGAGCACTTGCCCGCAAAAATTCCCGAAGATGTGATAGCACGCATTAAGGAACTGGATGACAAATGAATAAACAGAAAGGATTAAACGATATGGGAAACAAGAAAGTAGTAGTAGCCTTCTCTGGTGGGCTTGACACCAGCTATACGGTCATGAAACTGAGCCAAGAAGGATGGGATGTATATGCCGCCTGTGCCAATACGGGTGGGTTCAGTGCTGAACAATTGCAAACCAACGAGGAGAACGCCTTTAAGTTGGGAGCTAAGGAATATGTAACCCTTGATGTGACACAGGAATATTATGAGAAGTCGCTGAAATATATGATTTTCGGCAATGTGTTGCGTAATAACTGCTATCCCATATCTGTGTCGAGCGAGCGCATATTTCAGGCTATCGCCATTGCCCGCTACGCTAAAGAAATAGGTGCAGACGCCATTGCTCACGGCTCGACGGGGGCTGGCAACGACCAGATACGCTTTGATATGACCTTTTTGGTAATGGCACCAGGGGTGGAGATTATCACGCTGACCCGTGACAAGAAACTGACTCGTAAAGAGGAGGTGGACTACTTGAACGAGCACGGATTTTTTGCCGATTTTACGAAACTCAAATATTCTTACAACGTAGGTATTTGGGGGACCAGCATCTGTGGCGGTGAACTGCTCGACCCCACACAGGGACTGCCCGAGGAGGCCTATCTGAAACACGTGACGGCTAAGGAGGAATCGTTGCTGAAGATAGCGTTTGAGAAAGGTGAAATCGTAGGCGTGAACGGCGAGAAGTTTGCCGACCGCGTGAAAGCTATTCAGAAGATAGAGGAGATAGGTGCCTCCTACGCCATTGGCCGCGATGCAAACGTGGGTGACACGATTATTGGCATCAAAGGACGTGTAGGCTTCGAGGCCGCCGCTCCGAAGTTGATTATAGAGGCTCACCGCCTGTTAGAGAAATCGACACTGAGCAAGTGGCAACAATACTGGAAGGACCAAGTGGCCAACTGGTATGGCATGTTCTTGCACGAAAGCCAGTATTTAGAGCCTGTCATGCCAGACATTGAAGCCATGCTGACCAGCAGTCAGCGGAACGTTACGGGTACGGCTATCCTCAAGTTGCGCCCCTATGGTTTTGAGACGGTTGGCGTAGACAGCAACAATGACTTGACTAAATCGAAATTGGGCGAGTATGGTGAGACCCAGACGGGCTGGACGGCTGACGAGGCCAAAGGATTTATCAAGGTCAGCTCTACGCCGCTTCGCGTGTACTATGGTATTCATCCGAATGAAAGATAAAGCGAAAAAAACTTGCTATCATTACGCGTATGATTAAAGTAGGAATACTTGGTGCGGCAGGATATACGGGTGGAGAGCTCATCCGCCTGCTGATAAACCATCCAGAAGTAGAGATTGCCTTTGCCAATTCAGAGAGCAATGCGGGCAACCTTGTCAGTGATGTGCACGAAGGACTGATAGGGGACACCAGCCTGCGCTTTACCGACGAGATGCCGTTCGGCAAGGTAGACGTCGTGTTCTTCTGCTTCGGACACGGCAAAAGTGAGCAGTTCCTCAAGGAGCATCACGTTCCAGACGGCGTGAAGATTATAGACTTGGCACAGGATTTCCGCATCAAGGGCGACCACGACTATGTTTACGGACTGCCAGAAATCAACAGGTCCGAGATACAACAGGCACGGCACGTCGCCAATCCGGGCTGCTTTGCTACAGCCATTCAAGTGGCCTTGCTCCCAGCAGCAAAGATGGGACTGCTTACGGAAGACGTTGCTGTCAATGCCATTACTGGTTCCACAGGAGCAGGACAGAAGCCCACTGCCACGACCCATTTCTCATGGCGTGCGGGTAATCTGAGTATCTACAAAGCGTTCAGCCACCAGCACATTGCAGAGATACGCCAGAGTCTGGCACAAGTACAAGGCAGTTTAGACAGCAGCATAGACTTTATTCCCTATCGTGGTGACTTTGCACGGGGCATCTTCTGTACTTGTGTCGTCAAAACGGAAAGGGCTGAGGAAGACATTGTCAAGGGCTATCAAGATTTCTATGCAGATGCCTGTTTCACTCATTACAGCGACAAGGGCATCGACCTCAAGCAGGTAGTGAACACCAATAAAGCAGTGGTGCATTGCGAGAAACACGGTAACAAGTTGCTTGTTACCTCGGCCATTGACAATCTACTAAAAGGGGCAGTCGGACAGGCCGTGCAGAATATGAATCTGATGTTCGGCATAGACGAGGCGACAGGGCTTAGATTAAAAGCAAGTGCCTTTTGATAGATAACGAACGTTTGACCACAATATAACGAAAGATAAAGATGAAACTATTTGATGTATATCCGCTATTCAACGTGAATATTACTAAGGGTAAGGGTTGTAAGGTCTGGGACGAGCAAGGTCAGGAATATCTGGACCTTTACGGAGGTCACGCCGTCATCTCCATAGGCCACTCTCACCCCCATTATATTGCCAAAGTAACGGAGCAATTAGGCCAGTTAGGCTTTTATTCGAACTCCGTCATCAATAAATTGCAGCAGCAGTTGGCCGAACGATTAGGCAAAATAAGTGGCTATGAAGACTACCAGCTCTTTCTCGTCAATAGCGGTGCCGAGGCGAATGAAAATGCCTTGAAGTTAGCATCGTTCAAAAATCCCACTGCCAACCGCATCCTGTCATGTGAGAAAGCATTTCATGGGAGAACATCTTTGGCAGTTGAGGTAACGAACAATCCAAAGATTGTTGCCCCGTTGAATGATAATCACCACGTTCGCTTCTTGCCTTTGAATGACATTGAGCCCTGGATTAGGGAATTGTCGCGAGGCGGCGTTGTCGCCGTCATCTTGGAGTGTATTCAAGGTGTTGGCGGTATTCAAATGGCCACGCCAGAGTTTGCACAGAATCTGGCTTACGCCTGCAAACGCTTTGGTGCCACGCTGATTTGTGACGAGATACAGTGCGGATATGGGCGTAGCGGCAAGTTCTTTGCCCATCAGTGGCTGGGTATTGAGCCCGACCTGATAACCGTTGCAAAGGGCATAGCCAATGGATTTCCTATGGGTGGGGTGCTGATTAGCCCAGACTTCCAGCCCGTCTACGGACAGTTGGGAACGACGTTTGGCGGTAATCATCTGGCGTGTTCTGCTGCATTGGCAGTACTTGATGTGTTTGAGCAAGAGCAGTTGGTAGAGAATGTTGACGCTGTAGGAAGTTACCTTATCGAGCGACTCAAGTCAATGAACAATCCGCACATCAAAGAGGTGCGCGGGCGAGGCTTGATGATAGGAATTGAATTAGATGTTCCCCATAAGGACGTCCGTCTCCCTTTAATTGATGATGAGCATTGCTTTACGGGTTGTGCTGGCACGAACACGCTACGCCTGTTGCCTCCCCTTTGCCTGACAAAAGCTGAGGCAGACCTGTTTATCGAGAAACTAACGAATATACTAAAGAAACTATGAAAATATCTGTGATAGGAGTTGGCGCTATGGGTGGTGCCATCGTGGAGGGACTTTTAAAGAGCCGTTATGTGGGTGCTGACGACATCTGCATCAGTGATGCTTCGCAAAGCGCTTTAGACCGCTTTGCCAATAGCGGCGTCAACGTTACGACGGAAAACAATGTGGCGGCTCTCGTCGGCGATATTATCATGGTGGTGGTCAAACCCTGGCTGGTAGAACAGGTGCTGCATCAAATCAAGGACGTCATAGACTACGAGCGTCAACAACTGGTAATCGTAGCAGCAGGCATCACCAGTGAGCAACTGACCAAGTGGATGCAGAAGGACGAACAATTACCCAACATATTTTTAGCTATACCCAACATCGCTATAGCGCAGTTAGCTTCAATGACTTTCTTAGTAAGCGTTTCTCAGACACCCCAGCAGCCTGCATCTGATGTAAAGAAGATGTTCGACAGCATGGGGCAGACCATCGTCATAGAGGAGCGGATGTTAGGTGCAGGTACTACGTTAGCTTCTTGTGGCATTGCCTACGCTATGCGATATATTAGAGCTGCTGCTGAAGGCGGTGTGGAACTGGGATTTAGGGCTAACGACGCCAAGAACATCGTTATGCAAACCGTGAAAGGAGCCGTCGAACTGCTGCAAGCAACAGGGTTACACCCCGAGGCAGCCATCGATATGGTGACTACGCCAAGCGGAGTGACTATTAAAGGATTGAACGAAATGGAGCATGCTGGCTTCAGCTCTGCCGTTATTCGAGGGCTGAAGGCTGGGGCACAGAAGTGAAACATTAAAGAATTGAGATATGGACGAACAACTGAAACAGATTGGAGAACGGCTGCGCGGATTGCGCGAGGTTTTGGATATTCCTGTCGAGGAAATGGCCGAGACCATTGGCATTAAGGCCGAAAAATACAAGAAGATTGAGACGGGAGAAGTGGATATTACCATTTCAAACCTTATGAAGATAGCCCAAAAATATGGAGTAAGTGCTGAGGAGTTGATGTTTGCAGAAACCGCTCACATGAAATCATATTTTGTCGTCCGCAAAGGACAGGGGATGTCCGTAGAACGTACTAAGGCATATAAATATCAAAGTCTGGTTAGCGGATTTGTCAATCATAAGGCCGATGTGTTTATAGTGACCGTAGAGCCAAAGCCCAACGCACATACTATTTATAAGAACTCCCATGTAGGCCAAGAGTTCAACTTGGTGCTTGAAGGTAAGATGGAATTTTACATTGCTGGCAAGACTATATATCTGGAAGAAGGAGACAGCATCTATTTTGATTCCACAAAGCCACATGGCATGTTGGCCGTAGGAGATAAGGCCGTTAAAATCTTAGCATTCACCATCAAATAATCGGGCTATGATAGAAAGATTTCTGAAGCAAACCACGTTTGAGTCTGTTGAGGACTATAACAAACATCTGGAGTTTATCATTCCAGAGAACTTTAACTTCGCCTATGATGTCATGGATGTATGGGCAGAAGAAAAGCCTGATGCATTGGCACTCCTGTGGACTAATGACCAGGGTGAGGAGGTACGTACGACTTTCCGCCAACTCAAAGAGCAGACCAATCAGGCCGCTTCTTATTTACAGACATTAGGTATTGGCAAGAATGACCCCGTCATGCTGATTCTAAAACGCCGCTATGAGTGGTGGGTGCTGATGTTGGCACTGCATAAAATCGGTGCTGTGGTGATACCGGCAACCCACATGCTGACGAAGCATGATATTATATATAGGAACACGCGTGCCAGCGTGAAAGCCATTATCTGCGTTGATGACCCTTACGTTGTCAGCCAAATACAGGCCGCTAAGGCAGAGAGCCCAACCGTAAAGCAGTATGTTATCATAACAGAACAGAGTAAATCTATTCCAGAAGGTTTCCACGATTGGCACTCAGAGTGGCAGCAGGCTCCTCAGTTTCAGAAACCAGCTTTTGTCAATAGCAACAGCGACACCATGCTCATGTACTTTACCAGTGGCACCAGTGGCGAGCCTAAGATGGTTGCACACGACTACTTGTATGCAATAGGGCACCTTACGACTGGAGTCTTTTGGCACAATCTACACGAGGGTTCCTTGCATTTGACCGTTGCCGACACGGGCTGGGGCAAAGCCGTGTGGGGCAAATTCTATGGACAATGGTTTGCTGGAGCTACGGTGTTCGTCTTCGACCATGAGAAGTTTAATGCTGAAACTTTGCTGCGACAGATAGAGAAATATAAGGTGACAAGTTTTTGTGCTCCTCCCACCATTTACCGTTTTATGATTCGTGAGGATTTATCGAAGTACGACTTGTCATCTCTCGAATATTGTACTACTGCTGGTGAGGCTCTAAATCCCGCCGTATTTGATAAGTTCTACGAGAAAACGGGTATCCGCATGATGGAGGGATTCGGGCAGACAGAAACCACCATGACGTTGGGAACCTTCCCCTGGATGGCTCCGAAGCCAGGCAGTATGGGTATTCCAAATGCTCAGTATGACATTGACCTCCTCAAGCCAGACGGCACTCCGTGCGAGGATGGTGAAAAGGGGGAAATCGTCATCCGCATAGGCGACCGCAAGCCCATCGGTCTTTTCAAAGAATATTATCGTGATGCAGAATTAACCAAAGAGGTATGGCACGACGGCATTTACCATACAGGAGATATGGCATGGCGTGATGAAGACGGCTACTATTGGTTTGAAGGACGCATAGACGATGTTATCAAGTCGTCGGGTTATCGTATTGGTCCGTTTGAGGTAGAGAGTGCGCTGATGACCCATCCTGCTGTTGTGGAATGTGCTATTACGGGTGTTCCAGATGATATTCGAGGCATGGTGGTAAAGGCTACTGTGGTATTAGGTAAGGAATGGAAGGACAAGGCTGGCGATGAACTTGTCAAGGAATTGCAGCAGCACGTCAAGAAAGAGACGGCTCCCTATAAATATCCGCGCATTGTGGAATTTGTAGATGAATTACCCAAGACCATCAGTGGCAAAATTCGCCGTGTAGAAATCAGAGAGAAAGATGCGGTGAAGTAAAAGCACAGTCAAACGGTAATAATTTTCCAACGTCGTGAAGAAAAGAATTGTTATTAAGGTCGGTTCTAATGTGCTGACTCGTTCAGACGGGAAACTGGATGTTACCCGTGTGTCTGCACTTGTCGATCAGATAGCTTGGTTACGTCAAAACGATTACGAGGTTATCCTTGTGTCCAGTGGTGCTATGGCTTCTGGTCGGGGTGAGTTGAGAGTAAATCATAGTCTCGACTCCGTCGAGCAGCGGCAATTGTTTTCGGCAGTCGGGCAGGTAAAGCTCATCGGGCTATACTATGACCTGTTCCGGGAGTTTGGCATCCATGTGGGACAGGTGCTGACCATGAAAGAGAACTTTGAGCCTGGCGAGCAATATGAAAATCAGCGGGCTTGCATGACAGTCATGTTAGAGAACGAGGTACTGCCAATTGTCAACGAAAATGACACAGTCAGCGTCACAGAGTTGATGTTTACTGACAACGATGAATTGTCTGGTCTCATCGCCCAAATGATGAAAGCCGAGACGCTGGTGTTGCTCAGCAACATAGACGGTATTTTCGACCGTCATCCCGATGACCCCGAAGCACAGCTTATCCGCGAGGTGGCACCAGACCACGACCTTTCTGAATACATCCAACCAGAGAAAAGTGCTTTTGGTCGCGGCGGCATGCACTCCAAATACACCACCGCATCGAAAGTACAACAACAAGGCATCCGAGTTATCATTGCCAATGGCGAACGTGATGACATCTTGATAGATCTTGTGCAAGACAAGTTAAGTGTACCACATACAGAGTTCATACCATGCAACTGACTGAAACTTTCCAACAAGTGAAGAAGGCCAGCAAAAGCCTCTCCCTGCTTTCTGACCAACAACGTAACGAAGTGCTTTTGGCGGTAGCCGATGCCATTATCGACCGACAAGAACGCATCCTTGAAGCCAACGAAAAGGATTTGGCGAAGATGCCAGAGAACAATCCGCTCTACGACCGCCTGCAACTAACCAGTAAGCGACTGTCGGATATTGCTGGCGATATGCGTAATGTTGCCTCACTTCCTTCTCCTTTGGGACACATCACCAAGCAAAGAACATTGGCAAATGGTTTGCGCCTTTGCCGTGTCAGTGTTCCCTTTGGAGTCATCGGAGTAATATATGAAGCTCGTCCAAACGTCACCTTTGACGTTTTCTCGCTATGCTTTAAAAGTGGCAATGCCTGTGTACTGAAAGGCGGAAGCGATGCTGACCTCTCTAATCAAGCATCGGTTGAACTGATACGCGTAGTATTGGAACAACATGGTATTAACCCCGATGTAGTCACACTGTTGCCTGCAACCCATGAAGCCACAGGGGAGTTGCTTAATGCGGTAGGCTATGTAGATTTATGTATTCCTCGCGGTGGCAGGCGGCTTATTGACTTTGTCCGCGATACGGCACGCATTCCTGTTATTGAGACAGGTGCTGGTGTGGTAAATACTTACTTTGATAAAGACGGCGATTTGGAGATGGGGAAAGCCATCGTAAATAATGCAAAAACCCGCCGAGTAAGCGTCTGCAATGCCCTCGACTGCCTGATTATCCATGAAAGCCGTTTGGGCGAGCTCTATCAACTCGTCCAACCATTGGCAGGCCATAAGGTAATCATCCATGCAGACGGTTCTGCATATCAGTTGTTAAAAGGGCATTATCCAGAAATCTTGCTCCAGCCAGCAACTTCCGAGAGCTTTGGTACCGAGTTCATGGACTACCAGATGTCTGTTCGAACCGTCCGTTCTCTTGATGAAGCCGTCCAGCATATTGACCAGTATGGTTCTGGCCATAGCGAGGCCATTATCACCCAGAACGAAGAAACTGCCCGTTGTTTCCAGCAGGCTGTAGATGCTGCCTGTGTCTATTGGAACGCGCCGACCTCGTTTACTGACGGGGCTCAGTTTGGCTTAGGTGCCGAGATAGGTATCTCCACGCAAAAGTTAGGTCCTCGTGGCCCTATGGCTCTTGAGGAGATATGCACTTACAAATGGCTTGTCGAGGGTGAGGGACAAGTTCGTTCATAACATTTACAGATAAAGAATGTCAAAGATTATGAATACATTTATTAACGTGGAAGACCTCGGAAACCTCCGTCAAGCACTTGCCGAGGCACAGGATATAAAGGCCAATCGGTTTAAGTATCAACATCTGGGAAAGAACAAAACCTTGATGATGATTTTCTTCAATAACTCGTTGCGCACGCGTCTTAGCACCCAGAAGGCGGCCATGAATCTGGGCATGAATGTTATTGTGCTTGATGTTAATGCCGGAGCATGGAAATTAGAAACAGAGCGTGGTGTCATCATGGATGGCGATAAATCGGAACATCTCCTGGAGGCCATCCCCGTAATGGGCTGTTATTGCGATATGATTGGTGTTCGCTCCTTTGCAGGACTCACGGATAGGGAGTATGACTACGCCGAGACGGTACTCCAGCAGTTCATTAAATATAGCGGCAAACCCGTTTTTGCAATGGAGACTGCTACGGTACATCCTTTGCAAGCCTTTGCTGATCTCATTACCATAGAAGAATATAAAAAGGTAGAGCGTCCCAAAGTGGTGCTCACGTGGGCTCCACATTGCCGTGCCTTACCTCAAGCCGTGCCCAACTCGTTTGCCCAGTGGATGCGAGCCGCAGATGTTGATTTCGTCGTGACACACCCCGAAGGGTACGAGCTTGACCCAAAGTTCGTTGGCGATGCAAAGGTGGAGTACGACCAGCGCAAGGCTTTTGAAGGCGCAGACTTCATTTATGCCAAGAACTGGTCGAACCCTGGTGTTGCCAATCTTGCAGATTACGGAAAGATAACATCAAAGGATATGGCTTGGACGGTAGATGCCGAACACATGTCGTGGACTAACGATGCCAAGTTCATGCACTGCCTGCCTGTTCGTCGCGGGCTTATTGTTACAGACGACGTCATCGAATCCAAAAATTCGATAGTCATCCCCGAAGCCGCCAATCGTGAGATTTCTTGCTCGGTGGTAATCAAGCGAATGTTGGAAGCAATGTAAAATATTTCGTTAGATATTTGGCTGTTTACGCATTTATATGTACCTTTGCCGACAATAAAAAATCTAAGACCAATGAAAAAGAACAACCAGCACATTCTCCGTAAAGACGGCGTGAGCTATATCATCCCATTTATTTTCATCACCTCCTGCTTTGCCTTGTGGGGCTTCGCCAACGACATTACCAACCCTATGGTGAAGGCTTTCTCCAAGATTTTCCGCATGAGTGTGACCGATGGTGCTTTGGTGCAGGTCGCTTTTTACGGCGGATATTTTGCGATGGCGTTCCCTGCTGCCATGTTTATACGCAAGTACTCCTACAAGGCAGGCGTGCTGATGGGACTTGGTCTTTACGCACTTGGAGCCTTTTTGTTCCTGCCCGCTTCGTGGACAGGCATGTACTATCCTTTCTTGGCGGCTTATTTCATCCTCACTTGCGGCCTGTCGTTCCTTGAAACTTCGTGCAATCCCTATATTCTTTCTATGGGAACAGAAGAGACGGCAACCCGTCGCTTGAACTTAGCACAGTGCTTCAATCCTTTAGGTTCTCTTTGTGGAATGTACGTGGCAATGAACTTCATTCAAGCCAAGTTGAACAGCGCCTCTACCGAGGAGCGTGCCCTATTGAGCGAGGAAGACTTTGCGGCGATACGCGATGCCGACTTGAGCGTGCTCATCACTCCTTACTTGCTGATTGGTGCAGTGATAGCCGTGATGTTTGCGGTCATCTATTTCACAAAGATGCCCCATACTGCTGACAAGAACCACGACGTACACCCAATGGCAACGTTGCGGCGCATACTCCGTATTCCCCATTATCGTGAGGGAGTCATAGCACAGTTCTTCTACGTTGGCGTACAGATTATGTGCTGGACTTTCATTATTCAATACGGTACACGCGTCTTTATGGCAGAAGGAATGGCCGAGCGGGATGCCGAGGTGCTCTCCCAGCAATACAACATCATAGCAATGGTCATCTTTGTTTGCAGCCGTTTTGTCTGCACCTATTTCCTCAAGTTTATCAATGCAGGTAAACTCCTTGCTGCGCTGGCCATCGCAGGTGTTCTGCTGACTTTAGGCGTTATCTTCATCGATGGTCGCATGGGCTTGTATTGCTTAGTGGCTATCTCTGGTTGCATGTCGCTCATGTTTCCCACTATCTATGGCGTGGCTTTACAAGGCTTGGGTGACGATGCCAAGTTTGGTGCGGCTGGACTTATCATGGCTATTCTTGGCGGTTCGGTACTGCCTCCCCTTCAAGCTAACATCATTGACTGCCAAGAATTGTTTGGTATGCCCGCCGTCAATGTTTCGTTCATACTGCCCCTTATCTGCTTCGTAGTCATTATAGCTTATGGCTATCGTACCTACAAGCGGACAAGACAAGCCTAGTTGCTTTATATTCCCCCTCATTTCTGTCCTTAAATGGGACAAATGAGGGGTGTTTTGTGCAAAAACTTTGTTAAAAATTTGGCCGTTTCATAATTTCTTTCTACTTTTGCATCGTCAAAACGTTAAAATTAGGTTAAGATAACCAAATATTTATTATTCGTTTAATTAAAATTACACAAGTATGAAAAAAATCTTTATGACGTTGGCAGCTGTTGCTGTTGCTGCTACAATGAACGCTCAGATTTATGTGGGCGGTAGTCTTGGTTTCAATTCATCAAAGACAACTAACGAGGTTTCTATGGATGGTGTTACTGCTTCTACAGACCAGTCTTCTACACAATTCACTTTCAGCCCTGAAGTTGGCTATAAGCTGAATGACAACATGGCTGTAGGTCTTGCACTTGGTTTTGGTACTGGTAGCAAGGATGCTGTTATTGAGGATTACGATGGCACAATCAAGAACACCAGCTTCACAATTCAGCCTTATTTCCGTTACACATTTGTTAAGTGGGATAAGGTAAGCTTGTTCGCTGATGCTGAACTCGGTTACACCACTGGTAAAGACACCTATGAAATCTCTGAGGACAACGTTACCGTTTCTACAGATGTAAAGAGCAATGCTTTCCACTTTGCTATCGTTCCTGGTATTGCTTATCAGGCAAGCGAGAAGATCAGCGTAGTTGCTAAGTTAGGTGCTGGTCTGGGTTACTGGTATACAAAGCAGGAGCCTACCGATGAGGTCTCTATCAGCACAAGTGAGTTCGGTCTGAATCTGAACAGCCTTGGTCTGAGCCTTGGTGTTTACTACAACTTCTAATCAAGTTGATTGCAAACATTGAAATAAAGGTTATATAATAACTATCCGCCCGACTTCAAACTTGAGTCGGGCGGATTTCTTTTGTTTCGTTTTTGACAAGTAAAAACTTCGCCTTTTTTGAGGCCTATTCACAAGGTGAATGAGGGTAGGCCTCACTCGTGGTGCGGATACTCCGCACTCCTTGTCCGCATACTCCGCACTCATGGTGCGGATAGTCCTCGTCTTAGCTGCGGATATGTACGTCCTGCTGAGGGAATGGGATTTCGATGCCGTTCTGGTTGAGCGTGTCGTAAATGGTGGTAAGCACTTGGCTGATGATGAGGCCGCGACGCAAAGGCTCAAGCCAGACAAAGGCTCTGAAGTTGACGCAGGAGTCGCCTAACTCGTAGATGGCTGTGCTGATAGGTTTCTGTGGGTCTACGCCCTCTATATGTAGATTGTTGAGGGCGGACTCGACGAGTTGTTTCACCTGTGCAAGGTTTGAGCCGTAGGCTACGCCGAAAGTTATCAGTTGGAGGACGTAGTCGTGGTTGCGCGTCAAGTTCTTGTAGTTTTTAGAGAAAAGTTGTGAGTTCTGGAACGTGATGACTTCTCCCGTAAGTGCCTCAATGACGGTGGAGGTGTAGTTGATGGAGGTTACGCGTCCCGTAATGTCGTCTACCATGATGAGGTCGCCCACCTTGATGCGTCCCGTCATCAGAGATATGCCGTAGTAGATGTTTTCGATGATGTCCTTTGAGGCGAAACCGATACCCGTAGAGAGGCCTCCCGTGACGACTAACAGCCACTCCATAGAAATGCCGAGAATGGTCATAGCCACGAGGAACCACGTGCCCCAGACGAGTACTTGCAGGACGTTCTTGCCCATTACCTCGCGGCTGGCAGCCGTAGAGTAGTCTTTCGACTCGTAGTGCATGCGCATTAGCTTGAGCAGGGTGCTATTGATGTAGTGGAAAAGGAACCAAAGACTGACGACTATGGCTATGGTAATAATGCTCAGTTTAAGGTTGGAGAGGTCGACAAAGGGGTATTTGAAGATTTTCCAGCAGAGGTCGGAGAGGTTGAAGACCTTAGCCGCCCAGTAGATGCTAATCATGACGGAGGCTACGCCTAACACGGGTAGCAGTACTTGATAGCAAAGGTCGTAGTGCCAAGTCTGGGTGATGGGTCGTGCGTCGAAGCGGTGGCGTTCGCCATAGAGTTTAAGGTATTGGCTGACGCAAGTGATAGTCAGGATGCAGGTGAGCTGCATAACCCACCATATAAGTACCTGTACAGCCATCAGTGTGTAACCACTCCATGAGCACACGACGCTGATAAGGAACACGAGCAGCGACACATAAGTATAGAACATGTCGGAGCGTGGCACGTTTCTGTTGTATAGTCGGATGAAGTTCCACTGCCAGAGGGCGCACACGAGTAGGATGGGCGGGAAAGCCATGTTCACCAGTTCGTTGGGGATGAGGACAATGCGAATGGCAATGACCAGAAAGCCCACGAACAGCAGGGGGGTGTAGATGCGGAAGGTACTCTTTATTTGGTCACCCGTGACACGTAACAACAGGCTGATGAGGATGACGCCTAACAACCACGCATACTCTACCAAAAGGTTGGCAGCCATGATGACGAAGTTCTGGTTGACTATCATCAGCATGACACCTAAAATAAGTGCAAAGGTAATGGTGGTGGTGGCCATTGTGATGCAGGCCCGCTTTTTCATGAACTCTGGCGTGCGGAAACGCTTGGGAACAACGAAGCGGATGATGACGAAGTTAAGCAGTGTGGCGATAATAGCGTAGAAGGCAATGGAGAAAAGCAAGCCGAAAATCCAACGGCTGTCCCATTGTGAGCCTGCGCTTGGTTGGTACTTCTTCTTCACCGTGCGCATCGTCATCCTCCAATAGCGGTTCCAATCCTTGAGGATAGACAGGTAACTGTCGCCGCCGTTCTTAAAGATATTGAGCTGTATCTCGTTGTATCGCTGCTGGGCATAGTCGTTCAGACGGGCCAGTCGCTGCTCGGTATAGTCGTAGTAGCGAATGTAGTCTTGGAGGGTTGAACGGTTCTCCTCCAACGAGTTGCGAATGTTGGTTGCCAACGTCATACAGACATTACGGTCAATCTGTGCCTGCTCGGGGAGCAGACCTACGGGCATAGCCTTGAGCGAACCAATGAGCGAGTCGTAACGGGCAATCTCTGACTCGGCCTTGCGCAAGAAAAGGTTGAAGGGTAACTGCTGGCGCTGAAATTCCTGATATTGCTCCGTAGCTTCGTGACAAGCATAAGTAAGGTCGAAGACATACTCTTGTTGTTGCGAATAAAGCATCAGCGAATTCTGGTTAGAACGCTGCATGGTGCTCATCAGACGCTCCCAAACGCTTTCGTTCTGCCGCTTGTTCATGTCTATCATCTGCGACAACTCGCGATGATGGGTCGTCAGTTCCGTGCGCAAAATCTGTAGCGTTTGCGAAAGATCCTTTTCCTTCATCACAGCTTGGGTGCTGAGTGAGGTCAGCAGTACTAAGAGTATGATTAAAATGCGTCTCATGCTTCGTCTTTGTTAAATTGTGGATGCAAAGGTATAAAATAATTGCGAATTATGAATTAGGAATTACAAATAATTTCGTACCTTTGTGGGTAAATTCATCTTTATTTATCATTCCACAAATACGGAACGCCACATGTTACGACTCATAGCCGATAGCGGAAGCACCAAGACTGAATGGACGCTGCTTTATGCGCCCCGTCCCGAGATGAAACACGAGGCGATTGCCCACTTCAAAACGCAGGGCATCACCCCCATACACCAGACGGTGGTAGACATCCGACAGATACTGAATTTAGAATTGCAGCCTCAGCTCTTCACCTTCCCGAGGACTAAACTCGCCGATTCAAAGGTGCTGGAGGATAATTTTCTGACGCATATCCACCTCTTTTTCTACGGAAGTGGCTGTACGCCGACCCATATTCCCATGATGCGACAAGTTCTGAACGAGGAGTTGTCCCCCAAGAGCGTCGAAGTTTATAGCGACTTAATGGCGGCGGCTCGTGCCTTGTGCGGCCATGAAGCAGGTATTGCTTGTATCTTGGGAACGGGTGCTAATAGTTGCCTTTATGATGGCGAACAGATAGTGCAGAATACACCCTCTTTGGGCTATATACTTGGAGACGAGGGTAGTGGCTCGGTGTTAGGCCGAATGTTTCTGAATGTTATTTTCAAGAATCCCCAGATGGCCAGTCTGCGCGACGAATATTTGAAACAGAACAATCTGACGCAGGCCGACATCATCCGCAAGGTGTATAAAGAGCCAATGGGCAACCGCTTTTTGGCTTCCACGTCACACTTTATTATTGAACATTTGGAACATCCTGTGTTGCATCAGTTAGTGGTTGATAACTTTCGCCAGTTCTTCCGTAGTAACATTGAGCCTTATGGCCGCAAAGACCTGCCCGTACACTTCGTGGGCTCAATGGCTCACTATTATCGTCCCCAATTAGAGGAAGCGGCAAAAAAAGAGGGCTTTGCCGTCGGACAGACGATGCAAAGCCCTATGGAAGGATTAGTTGCTTATCATTTGTAAAGCGGACCGAAGTTAGCACAAGCGCGGTAGTCTGCTCCCTCCTTGTCCATTCCGAAGGAATTCCATGCTGCGGGACGGAAGATGTCCTTGTCCTCGACGTTGTGCATACATACTGGGATGCGTAGCATAGCAGCCAGCGTGATGAGGTCTGCACCTACGTGGCCGTAGCAGATGGCACCATGATTGGCTCCCCAGTTGTTCATGACAGAGTAAACATCCTTGAATGCGTCTTTCGAGGCGTCGAGACGCGGTGCAAACCAAGTCGTAGGCCAAGTGGGGTCTGTACGCTTGTCGAGGATGTCGTTAGTCTTTTCATCCAGTTCAACCGTCCATCCCTCGGCAATCTGCAGAACGGGACCTAAGCCTGCCACAAGGTTCAGTCGCAACATAGTCATGGGCATGCCGCCCTTAGTGAGGAAGTGGCTGGAATAGCCGCCACCTCTGAAGTAGTCACGGTCGGCAGGCATCCAGTTGGTAGCGGCCAGACAAGCCTCCATATCGTCATTGGTTATCTCCCAGTGATGCTTCATGGTGGGTTGTCCGTCCTTGTCCTTCATGGCACCCGTAGCGTCGAGTGTAGTGGCGCCACTATTGATGAGATGAATGAATCCACCAGCTGCCAATCCTTCTGGGCGCTTTCCGCTGACGCGCTCTACAGCCTCCGGACTCCAATAGGTACGGATGTCTGAGAACATGACACCTTTGTTAGTCAGCAAGTGACCAAAGAGCATTGACATACCATTGAGGAAGTCGTTCTCCGTTGCCAAGATGTTTGCTTCGCGGGGACCGTTCCAGTCGAACGAAGTACACATCATTGACTCGGGGAAGTCGAAATTAGGTTTATAGTCCGTCCACTGGCGCTGACCCTGCACACCAGCTGCAATGGCGTTGTGTCCGATGGCTTCTTCCTTGTAGCCCATCTCCTGCAACTTCTCGCTTCCGTGCATCAAGTCGCGGATAATCATCATGTTCTTCACGGTGAATTCCCAGTCCTCGTCTTTCTCTTGACGGTTCTTGCCTTTGCCTTTGCCATTGAAAGTGGTCATGGGTACACCAGGGAACAGAGGACGGTCTTCGTTGTAGTCGTGGCCTTCCTGTGGCTTGCAATATTTCTCAATCCATTGCATAGCGCGCTCGTACTCCTCCTTGTCATAAATGCCGAAGTCGACACGACGGAGAATTTCCACCAGCGAAACGTATTCAGTACGCATGCCGAGGTAACGCTGCAAGAAATCAGCATCGACAATAGAGCCAGCAATACCCATACAGGTGTTGCCTAATGATAAGTATGACTTGCCGCGCATTGTGGCAACGGCCTGTGCAGCACGGGCAAAGCGCAGGATTTTCTCTGCCACGTCGGCAGGGATGGTGTTATCGTCCAAATCCTGTACATCGTGACCGTAAATGCCATAGGCGGGTAATCCTTTCTGGGCATGAGCAGCCAAAACGGCAGCCAGATAGACAGCACCCGGGCGTTCTGTTCCGTTGAAGCCCCAGACGGCTTTTGGATAATAAGGGTTCATGTCCATCGTTTCTGAGCCGTAGCACCAGCAAGAGGTAACGGTAATGGTAGAACCAACCCCCTCACGCTCAAACTGTTCAGCACACTGTGCACTCTCTCCAACACGGCCAATGGTGGTGTTAGAGATAACACACTCAACGGGAGAGCCGTCGCCGTTGCACAAGTTCTGCTCGATAAGATTCTTTACAGCCTTGGCCAGATTCATGGTTTTCTCTTCCAAGCCTTCGCGTATACCGCCCTGACGACCGTCGATGGTGGGGCGTATACCAATTTTAGGATAATTTTGTTTCATTGCTTTACAATTATGTTGTTCTCTTTACTATAATTTAAAGACGCAGAACGCGCTACCTTGTCATCATTAGGGTGCATGAGAAAAAAGACGAAATGTTTGGTGTATTACAAAATCTTTCGTACCTTTGTGGGGTCATAAATTTATTTAAGGAGACATAGCAGGATGAAAGAGAAGCAAATTGTTGCGGCAGCCCTTGTAGCATTGAGCATTTGTGTGTTGGGCTGGTTTATCAAGGCTGGTATTGATGACTTTGCTAATAAGGACCGTAGGGTCAATGTGAAAGGATTGGCCGAACAGGAGGTTGAGGCCGATAAGGTGACATGGCCCATTGTGTCGAAAGAGGTTGGGAACGACCTGCCCAATTTGTACGACCG
Organism: Prevotella sp.; assembly: GCA_022511045.1. Lineage (GTDB taxonomy): Bacteria > Bacteroidota > Bacteroidia > Bacteroidales > Bacteroidaceae > Prevotella. The sequence continues at coordinate 4,617 of JAFLSF010000034.1, read as the reverse complement.
TATTGGGAGTACGCAACAAAAGATAAAGGCTTTTTTGCTGAATCACGGCATCAAGGCTGAGGAACTGACGGAAAATGCGCCTCAAGTGGTAGACCTCAATGCCAGAGAGTATGGCGACAAAAACCAGCCCTACCGTTATATCGTGACTTCTGTCATCACCGTCACCTCTCAAAACGTCAAGGAAGTACGGCAGATAATTGCCAGTCAAGGTGATTTGCTGAAGGAAGGCATTGCCATAGTGGATGGTGGCTATGAGAATCCTATCAAGTACGAGTATGTTTCGTTCCAAGCCATGAAACCCAAGATGATGCAGGAAGCCATAGAAAATGCTGAAAAGACAGCTCAGCAGTTTGCCGAAAACAGCCATTCGAAACTGAATAAAATAGTGAGTGCAGACCAGGGACAATTCTCTATTGACGACCGCGACTCTAATACGCCTTGGATAAAGAAGGTGCGCGTGGTAACTACTATAACTTATTCATTGAAAGACTAAGTTAGTAAAGATGAATCCTATATTAAGCCCACTCGGACAATCTTTAGTGGACGAATTTCTCCAGCAACAGCCTCAACTCCAGCAATTGAAAGAGAAAGCGCACGCCTTGTTGGCCAAGGTGTTGCGTGAGCAAGGGGTTGAGTTGAATGCTATAGAGAGTCGCGTCAAAACGGAACAGTCGTTGGCTGGTAAGTTGGAGCGTAAGGGCGATAAATATCAGACCCTCTATGCCATTACGGATTTGGTGGGAATCAGAGTTATTACGTTCTATACTGACGACGTTGATAAGGTGGCGGCAATCGTCCAGCAGTTGTTTGTGGTCGATTGGAGCCAGTCTATAGATAAACGCAAGGCGCACGAACTGAACAGCTTCGGCTATAATTCGCTGCACTTCATCTGCCATTTAAAGGACGATTCCTTGTCACAAATTCCTTTCGAGATACAGATGCGAACTGCTCTGCAGCATGCTTGGTCGGCTATTGAGCACGACATCGGCTATAAGGGTGCCGTCAAGTTGCCTGCGGAGTATCGCCGTCAGTTCAGTCGTCTGGCTGGAATGTTAGAGTTGGCAGACGATGAGTTTAGTCGTTTGCGCACGACTATGACGGAGTATCGCCGTCATGTTCAATCGTTAGTTAAGTCGGGTAAACTTGACGAGGTTCCCCTTTCCACCGATTCTTTCAACAGTTATTTGGAGTTGAGACCCTTTGACCGTCTGAATCAGCGCATTGCGGCTGTCAATCAAGCCGAGATAATCCCGATGTCACTCATGCCGTTCCTGCCCCTCTTGGAGCATTTCGGAATGGAAACTTTAGGTGATGTGCAGCGTATGATAGATGACTACAGCGAGAGTGCCTATCAGTTGGCGTTGTCTCAATTGGCGGTGACCGACCTCGATATACTCTCCGAGACGGTAGGCTTGCAAAACCTTTGCTTGGCGTATACACTAAGACAAGGCGGTGGACGGGCAGGAGTTCAAATGGTTTTCGACACTATCTATCCCCAGCAGAAATCCAACGCGTTCTTTACGGATGCCATCATGCACCAAGCTGACGTGCTGTCAATGTAAAGGATAGACCTCGCCAGATGTAGGCCGCGTGTACCAATTGGTGTTTGCTGTACTATTTTGTGCCCAGCCCGCAAAGTTAGGATAGGCTCTGGTAATCTGTGCCCCCTCGTAAGGATAGGCCGCAGTCCCGGGCACCATAATGGCCCAAGGCAGATTGCCAATATCATAGTTTCTGACATACGCATTAAGATACTCTTGATACGTGCCTCGGTGCACGTCGGCGTGTAGCACCAGAGCACCCTTGCGGCTGTTCTGAACGGTATGTACTTCCCAGAAAGAACCGTTGTAAGATTCTACGATGAAAGCGTCGTAGGTGGCTTGGCTCAACATCCGCTGGGCGTCTGTTTCGTTGTTAAACTCAAATACATAAGTCGCCGTTTTTACATTGGCCGTTCCGTAGTAGGGTTGGCCTGACCGTTGGGCATTATAGTAGAAACGCTGCACGGAACCGTTGCTGCCTAAGTTCGGATTCATTACCCAATGGATGTCTTTAAAGAGCAACATGACGAGACTCGTCACGTCGTCGGGGTCTCCAGAGGTGGTAAAGTCGCCGTCAGGCAGGTTCTTCAAGTTTGTGTTCTCTGGGGGCTGTGGCGCGTCAATGAAATCTTTAGTGCGATGATAGCTCTTTAGCATCTTTGTGGTTACGCCCACCAGTCGGATGGCGGCACCGATGGTCTTTTGGCTACCACAGGCCTCGGCCGTCACGTTTACCGTTACCCGTTTCGGGTCGTCCTCGTCTAATATTGGCGTTACGGAGAACACACAGTCGTTGAAGTCATAGTCGCCAGCATCTGGAAAAGCGTCTTCAAACAAGAAACGCATTGAGAGATGTTGTGGAGTAGGCTTTTTGGCAGAAGCTGTGACGCTTGCGCTGATGGTTGCTGCCGCACGGCCACCGCTGATGCTGACCGCCTGCGACATTCCGTGCCCCTTGTCATCATAGATGCCTACATACACCACAGGGCTGGCTACCTTATAGCTGAATTTGGTTGAGATTCTCCCACTACCTTTTATTTTCTTCTCATAGACGCGCGTGGGCTGGGTAGTCTTAATAGGGTCCTCCAAGTATAATCCCACGTCATAAACTCCATCGTCGTTAAAACTAACGGATATATCTGCCGTTGCCGCACCTATGGTAGTCCAGCTCTGGTTGTGGTCGACGTTCTGAACGGGGAAAGACGACTTAATCAAATTATTGTAAGTCCCCTGGTCAAAAACTTCATCCTCCTTACACGACGTTATTCCCAACGCCAATAAGACTATTCCGAGAAATAACTTGCTTGTTTCCAGTTTCATAGCCATTGCTTCGTTTGCTTATATCGATAATACGGGGATAAAGTTACGCAATTTTTTCTAAAGTCCCATCAATATATCCCAAAAAATTTTGTTCTTTACCTATTTCTTAGTACTTTTGCACCCCATAATCAGAGTAAAACACAAAAAGAAATGGAATCAAAACTGGTCATTTATAATACGCTCACCCGCCAAAAAGAGCGCTTTGAGCCGCTCCACGCTCCCAATGTCGGCATGTACGTCTGCGGCCCCACCGTCTATGGCGACCCTCATTTAGGGCATGCCCGTCCTGCCGTCACTTTCGACGTAGTGTTCCGCTACTTGCAGCACTTAGGCTACAAGGTGCGCTATGTCCGTAACATCACTGACGTAGGCCATCTGGAGCACGATGCCGACGAGGGCGAGGATAAGATTGCCAAGAAGGCACGACTGGAGCAGCTGGAACCGATGGAGATAGCCCAGTATTATACCAACCGCTATCATCAGGCTATGGATGCGCTGGGATGCCTGCGGCCCTCCATTGAGCCGCACGCCACAGGCCATATCATCGAGCAGCAACAGCTGGTAAGGGAAATTCTCGAAAACGGCTTTGCCTACGAGTCGAACGGCTCTATCTATTTTGATATTGAGGCCTACAACAAACAATATAAGTACGGCATCCTTTCGGGTCGCTCTTTGGAGAACATCAAAGACGAGAGCCGCGAGTTAGCCGGCATTGGCGAGAAGAAAAACCAAGCCGACTTTGCCTTGTGGAAAAAGGCACAGCCCGAGCACATCATGCGCTGGCCGTCTCCTTGGAGCGACGGTTTCCCGGGCTGGCATTGCGAGTGTACGGCAATGGGACGCAAATACTTAGGCGAAACCTTCGACATTCATGGCGGCGGAATGGACCTTGTCTTCCCGCATCACGAGTGTGAGATAGCCCAAGCCACCGCCTCGATGGGGCATCAAGCCGTCAAGTATTGGATGCACAACAATATGCTGACCATCAACGGGCAGAAGATGGGTAAGTCGTTGGGCAACTTTATTACGCTGGAGCAATTCTTCAAGGGCGACCATCCCTTGCTCCAGAAAGCCTACACGCCTATGACGATTCGCTTCTTTATGCTCTCGGCCCACTATCGCGGCACGGTCGACTTCTCCAACGAAGCACTCGAGGCCGCCGAGAAGGGACTGGACAAGCTGATGAGCGCCGTCAGCGACTTGAAACGAGTTGAGTCCGCACAATCGGATGCCGAGACCGCAAAGGTTGTCGGAACCCTCCGCCAGCGTTGCTACGATGCCATGAACGACGATTTCGCAACCCCACAGGTCATCAGCCTCCTCTTTGAGGCTTGTAGCGTCGTCAACAAACTCGTAGACCACAAGGCCACTATCAATGCTGCCGACCTCAAAGAGCTGTCAGAGGTGATGCACCTCTTTGCCGAGGATATTCTCGGCTTGAAAGCAGAGGGCGGAGAGCAGAGTGCAGAGCGCGAGGAAGCCTTCGGAAAGGTAGTCGATATGGTGCTCTCGCTCCGTGCAAAGGCTAAAGCCGACAAGGACTGGGCCACCAGCGACAGGATTCGCGACGAGCTGGCCGCAGCAGGCTTTGAGGTCAAAGACACCAAAGACGGCGCCGTGTGGAAATTGAACAAATAGATAATCCGCCACGAACTTGGGATTTACTGCTAACGAATCGGGGATTTGTCATCGACAAGTCCCCGATTCGTCATTACTGAGCCTATTGTATACCCCTTGTATTCCGTGCGTATACAGT
>JAFLSF010000033.1 GCA_022511045.1 Prevotella sp. | reverse complement strand
GTAGCACAACAGGTTTTGGTTCTGTTTGTGGTGGTTCGAATCCGCCTTGGACAACATCAATAACTAATCAAAAACTATATTAAAGCTATTAAAATGGTAAACAGATTTATCCTCAACGAGGTTTCATACTTCGGACCTGGCGCTCGCAAGGAGTTACCAGGAGTTGTTGCACGTCTTGGTTTTAAGAAGGCACTTGTTGTAACGGACAAAGGTCTGATGGAGTATGGCGTTGCCAAAATGGTGCTTGACGTTATGGACGAGGCAGGCATCGCCTACGAAATCTTCGACGATGTAAAGCCCAACCCCACCGTAACGAACGTGAAGAACGGTATCGAAGCCTGCAAGAAAGCCCAAGCCGACTTTATCGTAGCCATCGGCGGCGGTTCGTCTATGGATACAGCCAAGGGTATCGGCATCGTGGTGAACAACCCCGAGTTCTCCGACATCGTTTCGCTGGAGGGTGTTGCTGACACCAAGAAGAAGACGTTGCCCATCATCGCCCTGCCAACTACGGCTGGTACGGCTGCTGAGACGACCATTAACTACGTCATCATTGACGAGAAGCGCCAAGCCAAGATGGTTTGCGTAGACCCCAACGATATTCCATGCGTAGCTATCATTGACGCCGAGTTAATGTACTCGTTGCCGAAATCGCTGACAGCCGCTACGGGTATGGACGCTATGACGCACGCCATTGAGGGACTCATCACGAAGGCAGCATGGGAACTCTCCGACATGTTCGAGGTGAAAGCTATAGAGATGATATATAAGTATCTGCCTCTAGCCGTTAACGAGCCTAAGAATCCTGTAGGCCGCGACGGTATGGCTGTGGCTCAGTATGTGGCTGGTATGGCGTTCTCGAACGTAGGTTTAGGTGTCGATCACGGTATGGCTCACCCGCTTTCTGCCTTGTTCGATGTGCCTCACGGTGTAGCTTGCGCTATGTTGCTGCCCACAGTGATGCGCTTCAATATGCCTGCTGCCAAAGAAAAGTATGTAGACATCGCTAAGGCGTGTGGCGTATATAAGGCTGATATGACTACCGACGAGGCTGCTGAGGCTGCTTGCAAGGCAATCGAAGACTTGAGCGCATTGGTTGGAACCAATAAGCGCCTGACGGAACTGGGCATCAAAGAGAGCGACATCGAGGCATTGGCTGAGCAGGCCTTCAATGATGTTTGCACACCAGGCAATCCACGCCCCGTAACCAAGCAGGACATCATAGACCTGTATCACCAGATTTTGTAAGCGTAGCGTGAACCATCGCATAGATAAAGAAACCGACTGACTAACCTTTTCACTGTCAGTCGGTTTCCTTGTTTTTCGCAATGATGCTTTTCCATCCTCAAAACAAATCAGGGATTTGTCGTTGACGAAACATACTTTCATTACCAACGAAGCGGCACTGTGTTAAATGTTAGGCGGCATCTCGTCGCAGACGAGGCCTTGTCTCACGCTTAACGAGGACGGCCCTCAAGACGAACGAGGCCCTGCCTCGTCGGATGCGAGGTCTTGGAGGATGCGAAATATTAACTTACATTAAAACAAATGGCATTATGGCGGTCAGTTCGGAAAAAAATGCTATCTTTGCAAATTGAAGGATTATCTAAAACATTTATACCAATTATTATAATATGAAGACAAACTATGAGATTCGCTACGCGGCCCATCCTGAGGACGCAAAGAGTTATGACACCAAGCGCATCCGCCGCGACTTTTTGATTGAGAAATTATTCGTCAAGGACGAGGTGAACATGGTGTACTCCATGTATGACCGCATGGTCGTCGGAGGTGCTATGCCTGTTGACGAGTGTCTGACGCTAGAAGCCATCGACCCGCTGAAGGCTCCTTTCTTTACTACTCGCCGCGAGATAGGCGTGTTCAACGTTGGTGGCGCTGGATGTGTCAAGGTTGGCGACGAAACGTTTGAGTTGGACTACAAAGAGGCTCTGTATATTGGTCGTGGTGAACGCAACGTGGTGTTCTGCTCGAAAGATGCGGCCAAGCCTGCCAAGTTCTACTTTAACTCGACTACGGCTCATGCGGAATATCCTTGCAAGAAGGTAACCAAAGCCGATGCCGTAGTGGCTCACATGGGTGCTCTCGAGACTTCCAACGAGCGAGACATCAACAAGATGCTGGTCAATCAAGTGCTGCCCACGTGCCAATTACAGATGGGAATGACAGAATTGGCTCCTGGCTCCGTTTGGAATACGATGCCTGCTCATGTTCATAGCCGCCGCATGGAGGCCTACTTCTATTTTGAGGTGCCCGAAGACCAAGCCGTTTGTCACTTCATGGGCGAGGTTGACGAGACGCGCCACCTCTGGATGAAGGGCGACCAGGCTGTACTGTCACCCGAATGGAGTATCCACTCTGCCGCTGCTACGCACAACTATACCTTTATCTGGGGCATGGGTGGCGAGAATCTTGACTATGGTGACCAAGACTTCTCGCTGATTACCGACTTGAAATAATCACCTTTGAACAACAATTTAAATAACGAATGATATGCAGAATCCATTTTCATTAGAGGGTAAGAACGCTTGGATTACTGGCGCATCTTACGGCATCGGCTTCAACATTGCAAAGGCTTTTGTGGCAGCCGGCATCAAAAACATTATTTTCAATGACATCAATGAGCAGGCGCTGGAGCGTGGCTTGAACAACTACAAGGAGGCAGGCATCCAGAACGTGAAGGGTTATGTTTGCGACGTTACTGACGAAAACGCCGTCAAGGCCACCGTTGAGAAGATTCATCAGGAAGTGGGTCAGATTGATATTCTGGTAAACAATGCTGGCATTATCAAGCGCATCCCGATGCACGAAATGAAGCGTCAGGAGTTCCAGCAGGTCATCGACGTCGACCTCGTAGCTCCCTACATTGTGGCTTCCGCCGTGCTTCCCGAGATGATGGAGCGCCGCGAGGGTAAGATTATCAACATCTGTTCCATGATGTCGGAACTGGGACGTGAAACCGTTAGTGCCTATGCAGCAGCTAAGGGTGGATTGAAGATGCTGACCCGCAACATTTGTTCTGAATATGGTGAGTACAACATCCAGTGTAACGGCATAGGTCCTGGTTACATTGCTACGCCGCAAACGGCTCCGCTACGTGAGCGTCAGCCAGACGGCAGTCGCCATCCTTTTGATTCGTTCATCTGTGCAAAGACTCCCGCAGGCCGCTGGTTAGAGCCTGAGGAACTGGGCGGTCCTGCTGTGTTCCTTGCCTCTCACGCCTCTGATGCTGTAAATGGACACGTCCTATATGTGGATGGCGGTATCTTGGCTTATATTGGCAAGCAGCCCTAAGTCAATAGCTGACAAACAAGAAAGGCTTCCCGTAAAGGAAGCCTTTCTTGTTTCTTGACAAAAATTACTTGTTGACAGCTTCTGCAAGCTCAGCACCAGCCTTGAACTTAGCAACCTTCTTGGCAGCGATAGTAATCTTCTGCTTAGTAGCGGGGTTGATACCTTCACGAGCGGGTTTCTCCGTAACGGCGAAAGTGCCGAAACCTACGAGCTGAACCTTATCACCAGCTACGAGAGCGTCCTTAATAGCTGCAACGGTAGCCTCGAGAGCTTTCTTTGCGTCAACTTTGGTTACACCTGCACCAGCAGCAATCTTGTCAATCAATTCTGTCTTGTTCATAAATTTTGTTGTTTTAAGTGAATAATAAGTGATTAAATGCTGTAATTCTGACGCAAATATAGGGGAAAGTCTTTAAAAAACAAACAAAAATCTAAAAAAAATAACATTTTTACTGAAAAAAAGCCCCTAAGTTATTCTTTTTATGCCCAAAACAAGATATTTTTAGTAATTTTGCGCACAAATTGCAGGGCGGCTGCAAAAAGTCCCTGTGCAAATGTATATATAAAAGAAACAAGCATAATGAACAGCATACCGACAATGACCAAGAACCTGCTTGTCATTAACGTGTTGGCGTTTCTGGCAACGTGGGTGTTCGAGCGGAGTGGCATTGACTTGACCGCAATGTTCGGGTTACATTTCTTTTTAGCCAGCGATTTTCATGTTTGGCAGTTCTTAACTTATATGTTTCTTCATGGTGGCTTCACGCACATCCTATTCAATATGTTTGCTTTGTGGATGTTTGGCTCGGTAATAGAGCGGGTGTGGGGTCCAAAGAAATTTATTTTTTATTACATCGTTTGCGGCGTTGGTGCTGGTATTATTCAGGAAATCGTGCAGTATGTTCAGTTTGTCTCAGACCCTGTGCTTGCCTCTGAGTCGCTGGATGCGTTGATGCCAGTTAGGACAAGTGGCGGTGTTGTGCAGATGACAATAGGCGACTATCTGAATTATCGGCTGACTATCGGAGCCTCTGGTGCCGTCTATGGTATTCTGTTGGCTTTTGGTATGATATTTCCCAACGAGCGGTTGTTCATCATTCCCATACCGTTCCCCATTAAGGCAAAGTGGCTCATCGTCGGCTATATCTTTATTGAGTTTTTCTCTGCTATGGGACAGAGCGACGGCATAGCCCACATGGCACATTTGGGTGGTATGTTGTTTGGCTTTTTGCTCATACGTTATTGGCAGAAGCATCCAGACTCCAGTCATCGCTTTGGGCGGAGTTACGGGCAGGAATTCTTTGATAATCTGAAACGTAGGTATGACGACCGCCAACACGACAGAATGAAGGCAGAGCGAACTAATGCTGCCCGTAAGGAAACGGACGAAGAGTATAATGCACGCCAACGTCAGAACCAAGAAGAGATAGATGCTATTTTGGACAAGATTCGCAAAAGTGGTTACGACAGTCTGACTAAGGAGGAAAAGAAAAAATTGTTTGAGCAGAGCCGTCCGTCGTGATAAAAAAGTTGAAACGATTCACTGTGCAGATGCTGGTGGGGGCTAACGTTGCTACCATCCTACTCATGTTGTTGGCGGGTTATAGCGACCGACTGCATCCAGCTGAGCATCCGTTATTGTCGACATTAGGTATGGCATTTCCTATCTTTGTGGTTGTCAATCTGGGCTTCTTGCTCGTTTTTCTAATCTTTAAATGGACGCGAGCATGGATTCCTGTCTTGGGATTTGTGCTGGCTTATCAGCCTATTCGTGTCTATCTGCCTATCCATACGTCTGCCGACATCCCCGAAGATGCTTTGAAGGTGGTGTCTTATAATGTTTGTGCGTATGGCGGCAACTACAAGTACGAGGAAGGATTTGAGACCATTCGTGACTATTTGCATGACGAGCAACCCGATATTGTCTGTTTGCAAGAAGATGTTGATACATGGAGGCATTGTGTGTTTCGTGACTACGAAAAGACGTTTGCCTATAACGACACAGTTGAATTATGCAATACAGAAGCGGCTCTCAACTATCTGGGTATTCACACCCGTTTCCCCATTATACGTCGTGAGCGAATCGTTTATGAGACAGCGGTAAGTAACGGTAGTGTTGCTTGGTGGCTGAAAGTAGGGAAGGACACGTTGATTGTTGTCAATAATCATTTTGAGAGTTGTCATTTGGACTCAACCGACCGACAGCAGTATCACCAAATTCTGCAGGGCAAAATGGCCACCGATTCAGTGCGCTCGGAGTCGAAGTTGCTATTGGTTAAGTTGGCTGAGGCCAATGCTAAACGTAGCCGACAGATAGACCGCATCTGCGAATATGTGCAGGAGCACGCTGGTTATTCTATCATTGTCTGCGGCGATTTCAACGATAATCCTATTTCATATTCCCGTCATGCGCTGTCGAAGTTGCTTACTGACTGTTATGTGGAGTCGGGTAGGGGAGCCGGTTTGTCCTATAATCAGAAAGGTTTTCCATTCCGTATTGACCATATTTTCTGCTCCTCAGACATCCTACCGTACAATTGTAAGATAGACGAGAAAATGGATGCCAGCGACCATTATCCTTTAGTTTGTTGGCTAAAAATAGGCGGAAGATAGTGAAAAGTACGCGAAAATTTCCATAAATAAAGAAAAATGTGTATATTTGCAGGCTTAAATAGCGAAATAGTAAAATTAAATAAACAATAAGTTAAAATGCAAAACAAAGGAATTGTAAAGTTTGTTGCAATCGTTCTGATTCTGGTTTGCTGCTTCTATCTTTCCTTCTCGTTCGTTACCCGCCATTATGAAGCAAAGGCGGCTGCTATGGGTGAGGAGGCTGGACAGGAGTATCTGGACTCTATCATGAACGAGAAAGTGTACTGCGGAGTCTACTCTTTTAAGCAGTGCCGCGAGATGGAGATTGGCCTGGGTCTTGATTTGAAAGGCGGTATGAACGTTATTTTGGAGGTGTCAGTACCTGATGTTATTGATGTGCTGGCCGACCATAAGACGGATGCCGACTACAGAAAGTCAATGGAACAAGCCAAGAAAGAAGAGGAGACCAGTCAGGATGACTTCATCTCCCTGTTTGTTAAGTATTGGAAGCAGAACACCAACCGCCCGTTGGCTGCCGTCTTTGCCACCCAACAGATGAAGGGTAAGGTGAGCACTCAGTCCAGCGACTCTGAGGTAGAGAGCGCTCTGCGTGCTGAGGTGCAGTCGGCTGTTGACAATTCGTTCAATGTAGTTCGTAACCGTATCGACAAGTTTGGTGTTGTTCAGCCTAATATTCAGAAATTGGAAGGTCAGTCTGGCCGTATCATGGTGGAGATGCCAGGTATTAAGGAGCCCGAACGTGTTCGCAAATTGTTGCAGGGTAGTGCTAATCTGGAGTTTTGGGAGACTTATAACACGCAGGAGATTGTTCCTCTGTTATCGCAGTTGAGCATCAAGTATGCCGCTGTGAACGCTGGTGTAGAAACCTCCGAAGATGTTGAAGCTACTGAAGACACTGATTCTACGACGGTAGCTCCTGCCAATGATTTGGCTAGTAAGTTGGCCAAGAGCGTCAAAGCTGACGACAAGGCTTCCGATGCGAAGGCTATTGCTGATGTCAAGAAACAGAACCCGCTTTATGGTTTGCAGTTGGCACAGGGTCAGGGATTGGCTATCGTTGGTTATGCTTTGGCACGCGATACAGCAGACATCGATAAGGTAATTTACTCCGATGTGGCTGCTCAGGTATTGCCTGCAGAGTTGAAACTGCGCTGGGGTGCTAAGCCCGAGGACTTTGGTGGTGAGAATACGCGTGGCGATGTTTTTGCCCTTTATGCCTTGAAGATTACTGAGCCCAACGGACGTGCTCCGCTGGAGGGTGACGTGATAACCTCTTCTAAAGACGATTTCGACCAAATGGGTCATCCTTCTGTTTCTATGCAGATGAATAGCGATGGTGCTCGTCGTTGGTCACAGATAACCAAGCAGAACATCGGTCGTGCCGTAGCCATCGTGCTGGATGATGCCGTGTATTCTGCTCCCCGAATTATCAATCAGATTGACGGTGGTAATTCTCAGATTACTGGTTCGTTCACGATTGAAGACACCAAAGACCTTGCCAACACGCTGAACTCTGGTAAGATGCCGGCTCCGACCCGCATCGTGCAAGAGGAGGTTGTTGGTCCTTCTCTTGGTGCTCAGTCCATCAAGCAGGGTGTGATGTCATTCATCGTAGCCTTTGCGTTGCTGATGATTTACATGATTATGCTGTATGGATGGGTTCCTGGCATCATGGCTGATATTGCCTTGTTGTTCAACCTGTTCTTTACGCTGGGTATTTTGACTTCGTTCCAAGCAGCGCTGACGATGCCTGGTATTGCTGGTATCGTGCTGACTTTAGGTACTGCTGTAGATGCTAACGTGCTGATTTACGAGCGCATCAAGGAGGAATTGAAGCGCGGTCTTGGTCTGAAGGAAGCTTTGCAAAAGGGATACTCTAATGCATTCTCTGCCATCTTCGACTCTAACGTAACCTCTTTGATTACTGGTTTCATCCTATTGTTCTTTGGTACAGGTCCTGTCAAGGGCTTCGCTACTACATGGATTATTGGTATCTTCTGCTCGTTCTTCACCGCAGTGTTCCTCACGCGTCTGGTATATGAGAACCGTCTGAAGAAGGACAAGTGGTTGAATCTGACTTTCGTAACCGCTTATTCGAAGAACTTGATGCAGAACGTCAACTACAATTTCATGGGCAGTTACAAGAAGAGTTTCTGTATATGGGGTGTTCTCGCTATCGTATTTATATGCTCGTTCTTCGTTCGTGGCTTGAGCGAGAGCATTGACTTCACAGGCGGTCGCAACTATGTAGTGACTCTTGATAAGGAGATACATGTAGAGGAAGTTCGTCAGGCATTGGCTGGAGCCTTCATCAACACCGTTGGTGAAAATGCAGGCAAAGAGGCCAATACCAGTGTCATAGCTTTGGGTACTGACGGCAAGACCATCCGCGTATCAACTAACTGGGATATTGAGTCGAACAATCCAGATGTTGATGATTTGGCCGAGACCATTCTTTATAATGCTTTGAAAAAGGGTGGTTATGTCAGCCAAGAGAATGTAGAGGCCTTCAAGAATCCCGATGTCCGCAAGGGCGGTTCCATCATCAGTTCGGCAAAGGTAGGCCCAGCTGTAGCTAAGGATATTACTTACGGTGCTATCGTCAGTGTCATCATCGCCTTGATAGCTATCTTCGTTTATATCTTGATTCGTTTCCGCAACGTAGCTTACTCTACTGGTGCTACTATTGCTCTGGCATTGGATGCGCTGGTAGTTATCGGTTTCTATTCCGTGTTGTGGGGTTGGGTACCCATGTCGTTAGAGATTGACCAAGTATTCATTGGTGCTATTCTGACGGTGATAGGTTACTCTATTAACGACAAGGTGGTGGTCTTCGACCGTATCCGTGAGAATTTCCAACTTTATGGTAATCGCGACCGCCAGCAGTTGTTCAATGATTCGTTGAACCAGACGTTGGCTCGTACCATCAACACCTCTGTGACGACGTTAATAGTATTGTTGTGTATCTTCATCCTTGGTGGTGACAGCATCCGTTCATTCTCATTCGCTATGATTTTGGGTGTTATCTTCGGAACGCTGTCGTCCCTCTTTATCTCTGCTCCTACGGCCTTCTTGGTGATGGGGCGTACCATCCGTGCAGAGGAGGAGTAAGCATACATAATACTTTATATAATAAAGGCTGCAAAAGGGCTCAGACATTACGTTTGAGCCCTTCCTTTTTCTTGGTGTAATTGTGTCCTATCCCCACTGCTGACGAGGCCTATACACAACAGCCGTGAGGCCTATCCTCGTTGGTTGCGAGCCCTATCCGCACCAAGTGTGCGGAGTAACCTCGCTAATGGTGCGGAGTATTCTCACTAATAGTGTGGACTATCCGCACTATTGATGCGGAGTAAGCCCAAGAAAATTCAAGCAATGCCTTTAATACGCTCTCTTTAGGTATTGGTGTATTGAAAGCGGTAGGATAGGTGCAAGGATAATGTTTGTTAGTTGGTAAGAAAAAAGAGAACCGTGTAGGTTCTCTTTTATTCAGCTTTCTTGATGAAACGCCCCTTCTCATCACGGGCGGGAGTCGTTGTCGTCTTTTTGGCGCTATCAGACTTCTTTGTTGCAGTCTTTTTAGCACTATCAGTATTCTTTTCCGCCGTCTTTTTGGTCGTTGTTGTTTTCTTCTCTGCGGCTTTCTTAGTCGTGGTTACTTTCTTCTCTGTAACTTGTTTGGGAGTTGTAGCCTTTTTTGCCGCCACTTTCTTAGTAGTATTGGCAGAAGTGGTGGCATAGCAGCGAGAGCACTCGTGACGCCCCATCTTCTTAGCTTCGGCAGTAGTTATGCTGCTGACGTTCTTTGAGTTGGACAGGTAGCTACACGATTTAGTCTTGTGGTAGGCAACGGCTCCGTCGCCAGTAGAAACGTAAACGGTTTGGGCATTGGCCGTAGCAACTATGCAGACCAGTGCGACAAACATCATCATTAGCTTTTTCATGATAGTTGTTTTTTAGGGTTATACATACTTTTCTGAGGGCAAAGATACGAAAAATGCGACAATCCGCCAAAGGATTGCCGCATTTTGTAGTGATAATACTTCAGATCACTTAATCTCAACAGTAGCACGACGGTTGTAGGTCGGCGGAGTCAAAGTGTTGACACCACCCTGAGCCTTAACCTCAATCTGGTCGCGGTTTACGCCCAGTTTGACGAGCTCGTTGGCAACTGTCTCGGCACGCTTCTGAGAGAGCTTCTGGTTGTACTTGGCGCTACCAGTGTGGCTGTCAGCATAACCAGTAACAACAATCTTGGCGTTGTTCTCCTTAGCCACCTTAACCAAGTCTGCTACGTTCTGCAGATCTTTTCTGGAAGCAATCTGAGACTGACCGATGTTGAAGAATACAGAAACGGGAGCTGCGAGTATCTTGGTCTCGGTAATAGTCTCCACCTTAGTTTCTGTGGCTTTTGGCTGGTTAGCCAACAAGTTCTTCAAATGTGCATTTTCTGCCTGTGCGTCAGCCAGCTGTGCGTTCAATGCATCAATCTGACCCTGTGACAAAGCCTTGATAGCGTCTACGTCGGGGGTCTTTTGCCAGTTAGACTTGCCGAGGTTGAAGGTTGCACCTACCTCGAGAGTCAACTGATGGTCACGCTTGTGAGCATTCAGACCACCCTTGATATTGTTGCTGAGGAACTCTTTGTCGTAGTTCATGTAACCAACTTCCAAGTTCAGTGAAACGACCTTGCCCAAACGGAAGGTATTCAAAATACCAGCGCTGAGGACAGTACCATTAGCTTTGTCGTCACCGAAGCGATGATAAACACCTGCACCTACGAAAGGAATGAAGTTCCATGTGCGAGTCTCGTTGTAGCCACAGAGCATATTGCTCAAATTGAACAGTACCTGCTCATTTACAGTGATGTACTTCACGTTCGCCTCGTTGCTATCAAAGGCTTTCTGCATCCACATAGCATTACCCTTTGTGCGGAGACCGATACCAGGGGTGAACCACTTACCAATGGCAACGGAGAAACCCAGCGAAGTGGGGTGCTTAAAGTCACCGTCCTTCCAAGACTCAGAACCCAATCCAAACTTGTAGAAAGGGGTAGTGAACAAGTGGTTGTAGCCGCCAGAATAGAAAGAATTCCATGTGACGTTAGTCTGAACGAACCAATTGCTCCAGAAAGAGTTAGTAGCTACGCTATACTTCTCTGTAGGGTCTGCCAGTTGAGCCATAGCGTTCAGCGATAAACTGGCAATAGCCAGCATCAAGAAAACTTTTTTCATACTATAAAAAACATGTTAATAATTGAAAACTGTTTGAATTTCTTTGCAAAGATAAGTTTTATTTTTGAATTAACAAATATTTTGTGATATTTATGAGCATAAATACCTATTTGTCTCTGCATTTTACGCTTTTAAGGCCTGTAAATCAGCCTAACAGTTGCTCTATATCCTGCTGAGGTAGGATGCAGAGAATGGGGCGACCGTCTGGAGTGTAGTTAACATTCTCGCAGGCGAAAAGACCGTTAACCAGAACGTCCATCTCGTCGTTAGAGAGTTGTTGCCCATAGGGAATGGCTGCGTGACGGGCTAACGTCAGAGCCACATTGTTGTGGAGTGCTAACGCATCATGGCTGGAGGGTTCGGCGGAACTCAAGATGTCCTGTACAAGACGTAAAGGGTCAAGCCCCTCGATGCCTGCGGGTACACCATTGATAGCATAGCTGGTTGGTCCTAAAGGAGTGAATTCGAAGCCAATAGTAGTTAAAAGAGGCAACAGGCTATCCATTAAAGCAGCATCAGAGGGAGGCAGTTCAAGCACGTCAGGAAATAGTAGACGCTGACTCTGCGAGGGACTATTGGATAACTGGTACATATATCGCTCAAAACGGATGCGTACATCGGCACGATGTTGGTCGATAATCATCAATCCCGATTTGACAGATGTCATAATATATCGTCCCTTGTATTGGTAATGGGAAGGGCTGAGGTCTGTCAGCCCTATGGCTTGGGGAGCTGCTTGCTCCATGTCCTTGTCTGAGGATGGGGCGAATAATGATGGCTCTTGACCTACAGGTTGTTGGGGTAGGTTATCGTATAATTGCTCCCAATCCTTTGTCGTCTTTTTCTCCTTGAAAGGATTGTAGAAAGGGTTATATTTTGGTGACGGATGATGGGGCGTTGATAAACTCGGGCCTGTTGTGTAGGCTGGAATATCGGGTCGCCCTTCGGTGTCGAAGTCTATTTGTGGAATCTCGCAGAACTGTCCGATGGCATCTTTGACGGCTGCCATGAGAATTTGCCAAATAGCCTGCTCATTTTCAAACTTAATCTCCGTTTTAGTAGGATGTATGTTTACGTCAATGGTCGTGGGACTCACTTCAAAGTAAATAAAATATGGTATGTGCGCTCCTTCTGGTATCAAACGGTCGTAGGCTTGTTGAATGGCCTTGTGGAAGTAAGGATGCTTCATGAAGCGGCCATTGACGAAAAAGAACTCGTGGCTACCTTTCTTTCGAGCAGCCTCTGGCTTGGACGTAAAACCAGTAATGCGACAAAGAGCCGTTTCTACGTTAATAGGTAAGAGGTCTTGGCCGTAACGGCGACCATAGACATCGCTGATGCGCTGACGAATTGAAGCCGCCTTGAGGTTCATAAGTTCCTGCCCGTTGTTATGGAGGGTGAAACTGATGTTAGGATATACCAATACGATGCGCTCAAAAGCCGTTAAAATATTGTTTAACTCTGTAGCATTGGTTTTTAGGAACTTACGACGGGCTGGGACGTTAAAGAACAAGTTGCTGACCTTAAACGAACTACCCACAGGACAGGAACAGAGCTCTTGGCTCTCTACACGTGATGCGGCGAGCATTAGGCAGGTGCCTATCTCGTCTTGTTGGCGGCGCGTACGTAACTCTACCTGCGCTACGGCAGCAATGGAAGGTAATGCCTCGCCGCGAAATCCCATCGTGTGAAGGGAGAACAGGTCGTCGGCTTTGCGAATTTTTGAAGTCGCATGACGCTCGAACGCCAAACGGGCATCCGTTTCAGACATACCGCAACCATCATCTATTACTTGGATTGATGTGCGTCCTGCATCCACTACCAGCACATTGATGGTGTGTGCACCAGCATCTACGGAATTTTCTACCAACTCCTTAATGACGGATGCAGGTCGTTGTATAACCTCGCCAGCTGCTATCTGGTTGGCCACACTGTCTGGTAAAAGTCTGATGACGTCACTCATACTGTTGCTTCAATCGTTTAGGTGGTTCACGACGTTTGATTTCTTTCAGCTCTGTGCCGGCTTTCTTGGGGCGCCAGTTGAAAATGTCATCTTTGTCGAGCGGGCGTACATAGTCAAACCATGCGAAGCCTGGTAGCGGGTTCCTATCGGGGGGAATCTGATTTATAGGATAATAGACTCCAGAGGCCTTTGTCGTCCAGATGCGCTCCATTTTGCGGTCTTTTAAGAATAGCTTTAGCAGCGAAGTCTCCAGATAATTCATCAGTGTAATGACGCTATCTTCCTCGTCCGTATAGAAATAGTTAACCAATACGTTGTCAATGGCTTGATACTCGTGAGCCTCGCCATTTTGAAAGAAGGTTTTCATTTCTTTCGAGGAAATTTGATTAAAGTGGATGGAGTCGTGTAGTTGCTCAGCAGAAAAAGCCTGTCCAATGACGTGAGCATAGTCAATGGTAGAGTCGCGCATATATACTTTGACGAGTTCACCAATAAGTTGCTGGGCATCATACCAGATTATGGGGTCTTTATACATGGTCATACATGAATCCTGCGTGTTGTACACCAGTGAGTCGCAAACTGCTTGAATATCCTTTCTGAAAGCACGCACTTTATTATAGGCATGTATCTTTCGATAGACTGAGTCCGTACGGATATTGAAAGTAAAAATCTTAAAGGTGTCAGCATGCATATATAAAGAGTCCTGCTGGGAGTAGTCTATAGTGACAGCTCGTTTTGTCGCCATCGCATAGCCTGTGGAGTCGTTATATTCGCAGTAATCGCCCGTCATTATGTTTTTGTTCACCGTATCATTGTAGATAACGTTGTTATAGGCAAAGTTCGTACCGTCTGCGGCATTTCGGTATACGCTGTCACCAATCAGTATACGCCCTTGGTCACTGATAATAGAACGTCCGAATAGCTCTGATTGTTCCGTTTTGGTATTGTAGTAGCCGTCCTCGCTATAGATATGACTGGTACCAGACGTGATATTCGACGGCCCTACAATGTGGGCCCGCGAGGTTTGTGTGTCGTAATACAGCGAGTCAGTAGTGATGTAAAGTTTGTTGTCTTTCAGACGAACATCATAATAAAACATCGCCTGTCGATTGTCCGTATGATATTCGCCCCAGTCAGAGGTTAGCACCGTGCTACCGTCTACCAGCTTACCACCTTCAAAGAAATTTCCGAAATTATAGAGGCGGTCATAATCCAGTGAGTCTGTATATAGTGTTGACTTACGATGCTTGAGCACTACGTTATAGCGAGCTTGTGCCAATTGGTTGTTACCATCGTAGTAAGCATAATCACTCGTCAAACTCAACGTGTCGCCTTGCACCATGCGGACGTGTCCGAAAGCCTCGAAAGAGTTGGATTGCTCGTAGAAATGAGCACTATCACTATACAAATCTGCCCCTTGATGACGGAAGTGCACATTTCCATTTAGCACTTGTGCATCGCCATTGAGATATTGGTCGTAATGCAGATGGTCTGAATGTATCAAGTATACCCTTTTATCCTCCACCTTCTGACGGGGAGTTGTCTTGCGCTTGGCTGGAGTTACAGCAAACACCATACCCAGCACCAGCAATCCTACGAGGATAGTCAGTAGCCGCCTCATTTCGTTCGTTTGTCGTTAAAGCGTCAATTTGCTATTATCTTATCCAGCCTTCGTACTGGAAATCGCAATTACGATAACGGTCGTTGATGCGGACATAGGTAGACTTGATGCGATTGACCACCCATTCGTGTAGTTTCTCCTCGCGACGCTTAGCCAGCACCAGATTCTTTAGTATCTGGAAATCTTCTGTGATAGTGGCCTTATGGCCCTCTGTACGGCCTTTCAACTTGGCAATAGCACACACGGTTTTACCGCGCTCGTTAATCATTTGGAAAGGCTTTGATATTTCTCCCACCTCCAGCGCATCTACAGCCTTAGCAATTTCTGGCGGTAGGTCGGCCAACTTGAAACGAGAGGTACGTCCTTCTTGCGTTGCATTGGACATAAGACCTTGATTATTGCGGGTGTCTTTGTCGTCAGAGATAACAGAAGCACCAACTTCAAATGTGAATTTACCCGCTACAATGTCGTTGCGAATGGAGTCCAGACGGTTTAGTGCCTTGTTGATGGCCTCGTCGCTAACTATCGGTTTCCGAAGAATATGGCGTACTTTAATCTTCTCACCTCGCTTGTCTACGAGCTGAATAATGTGAAAGCCGAATTCTGACTCTACGATTTTCGATACTTTCTTGGGGTCGGTCAATCCAAATGCCACATTAGCAAAAGCGGGGTCAAGCATACCACGTCCTGTATAGTCCAATTCTCCACCTCGGCGGGCGGTACCCGGGTCTTCAGAATATAGTCGTGCTAATGCCTGGAAGGTTGTCTCTCCTTGGTTGATACGGTTGGTATAGTCGCGCAACTCGTCCTTGACACGATTGATTTCCTCTTGCTCAATGCGAGGTGTTTGGGTAATAATCTGCACCTCTACCTCAGTAGGAACAAAGGGTAGGCTGTCTTGTGGCATATTCTGAAAGTATTTGCGAACCTCAGCAGGCGATACCATAATATCTTTCGTGATTTTCTGTTGCATAGCCTGTACCATCTGCCGTTCGCGGTAGGAATCACGCAAGTCAGCACGTATCTGACTCATGTTCTTCTTGTAATATTCTTCCAATTTTTCGCGAGAACCGATAGCCGATACCATGCTTTCAATATACTGCTCGACACCTTGTGTTATCTCAGACTCCGTAACCTCCACACTATCAATGATGGCTTGGTTGAGATACAATTTTTGGACGGCTATCTGTTCTGGAATAGCGCAGTCTGGGTCGCCAGACCATCTGATGCCCTCTTGCTGTCCTTGAATACGCATAGCTTCAACGTCAGACTTCAAGATAGCCTCGTCGCCCACCACCCAGATGACTTCATCAACGATAGCTCCGATACTATCCTTTTGGGCGAATGATACCAGCGGGAATAGTGCCCATAATATAATAAGGTGGATTCTATTCATGCTTGTTGACCGTCTTTAGAACTTCCTCATTAACCGTAAATGTATACTTTCGGCGCAGGTCAGCAACCCATTGGCGCTCCAATTCGTCTTGCAAGTCGGCTGTCACCAGTCCGCGTACATCTGTGTATTCTTCGGGTTTCTTCAGAATCTTTCCGTAGGTGGCATCAATGGGATAGCCCTTAACGCTGTCTACCTTCACATCCGATTGCTTGAACTGCTCGCGGTCTATCAGTTTGTTGTCGCCTTTCTTGAACAAACCTTTCTCTACGCGAATTCGAATAATTGAGTCGTTATTGAAATTAGAACGTAAAGCCTCGTTCCAATCTTCAAACTTCAGTTTCTTGATACAATTGGCTACAGCCTTGACGTATTCTTGGTTCTTGACGTGATAGGCTATACCTTTGAAGCGAGGCTCGCTCCACACATATTTCTTCTTGTTTTTCTTGAAATATTGTGCCAACGCATTTTCGTCTTTGGCTGCCTTATCCCAGATATTTTGGTTGCTTACCTCATAAAGCAATAATCCATCGTGGTATTCCTTGATGAGATAGCGCATGTCCTTGTCGGCAGCAGCCATCGAGTCTGCGCGCTGTTCCAAAATTTGTTCCTTTGTGATAGTCGTATCGGCGTTCTTGACCATTTCATCCAACTTGCGGTCTGTGATAGCTTCACGAGCGCCACGCTGTTCAAGGAATTTGAGAATGCTCTGCTCGTAGAACTCGAAAGGCTCCAACTGTTTGCGTTCTTTCATAAGAATGATGTGCCAGCCGAAAGGAGTTTGTACAGGTTCGCTCATCTCACCAGGCTGTAGGGCAAAGGCTGCATCTTCAAACTCTTTCACCATTCTATGACGCGGGAACCAGCCTAACATGCCTCCGTTGCGGGCAGAGCCTGGGTCCTGCGACACCTTTTTGGCCAACTCCTCAAAATCAGCACCATCTTTCAAAGCCGCATATATGGAGTCAATGCGGCTCTTGGCCTCTTGCTGCTGTTCTTCAGTAGCTTTCTGAGGAATTATAATTAAAATGTGTTCAGCTTTCACCAAACCGTCTGGCCCAATATGCTGCTTGTCGTTCTCGTATACTCTGCGGGCTTCTGCCAACATATCATCGTCCGTTACAAAAGTAGGGCGTACCTGTTGGTCACGATATTGGGCAAACTCTTTCTTAAAAGCCGCAGTCGTGTCGATGCGTGCGTCCAGCGCTGCCTGCACTTTCAACTTGTAGTTGACAAAGAGGTCAACATACTCCTCGACACTTTTCTTGTCGATAACTCCGTCCGTATTGTTCTTATTGTAGGAATACTCAAACTCCGAACGCGGAACGTCTACGCCAGCTACCGTCATTATCACTGGGTCACTCTGCGCTGTTGCCATCATGCTGACGGCCAGCAGGGCTACTGATATTAGTTGCTTTTTCATTCTATTTTAATCGTTAGGTCTTGAATAATTCGGTGCTTCTGATGTAATGGTGATGTCGTGCGGATGACTTTCATTGACACCCGCATTGGTGATGCGCGTAAACTTGGCCTCATGCAGTTTGTCAATAGTAGCAGCACCGCAATAGCCCATGCCTGAACGCAAACCGCCCACCAACTGATAGATGACCTCTTGGACGGTTCCTTTGTAAGGCACGCGACCAGCAATGCCTTCTGGCACCAGTTTCTTGGCATCCTTCGTGTCTGCTTGGAAGTAGCGGTCTTTCGAACCGTGCTCCATAGCCTCCAGCGAACCCATTCCGCGATAACTCTTAAACTTACGTCCGTTATAGATAATGGTGTCTCCCGGGCTCTCCTCAGTGCCAGCCACCAGCGAGCCAATCATAACGCACGAACCGCCTGCGGCTATAGCTTTGACAATATCGCCCGAATAGCGCAGTCCACCGTCTGCAATCAAGGGTACACCCGTTCCCTGCAATGCTTGATAAACATCATAGACGGCACTCAGCTGGGGTACACCAACGCCAGCTACCACGCGTGTGGTACAGATGCTGCCTGGTCCTATGCCCACCTTCACGGCGTCTGCTCCGTTTTCTGCCAGCATACGGGCTGCCTCACCCGTAGCAATGTTGCCTACCACGATGTCGATATTTGGGAACGAAGCCTTAGCCTCGCGCAGTTTCTCAATCACACCCTTAGAGTGGCCGTGTGCCGTGTCAATCACGATAGCATCTGCACCAGCATTTACCAAAGCCTGCATGCGCTCTAACGTGTCAATTGTCACACCTACGCCAGCAGCTACGCGCAGACGACCTTTCTCGTCCTTACATGCCATAGGCTTATCCTTAGCTTTCGTAATGTCCTTGTAGGTTATCAGTCCTACCAAGCGGTTCTCTTTATCCACTACAGGCAGCTTCTCTATTTTGTTCTCTTGCAAAATCTGTGCAGCATCCGTCAAGTTTGTCTGCTGATGGGTGGTTACCAAATGCTCGTGCGTCATCACTTCGTCAATCTTTTTGTCCAGACGACGCTCGAAGCGCAGGTCGCGGTTTGTGACGATGCCTACCAAGCGGTTCTCCTCGTCCACTACGGGTATGCCCCCAATGTGGTACTCTGCCATCATGGCCAATGCGTCGGACACAGTCTTTCCTCGGCGGATGGTCACTGGGTCGTATATCATGCCGTTCTCGGCACGCTTCACGATGGCCACCTCGTGGGCCTGATTCTCGATAGACATGTTTTTGTGGATAACGCCGATGCCACCTTCGCGGGCAATAGCAATAGCCATCTGACTCTCCGTCACCGTGTCCATAGCCGCCGTAACAAACGGAATGTTCAGTTCGATGTTGCGCGAGAAACGCGTCTTCAACTCTACAGTTTTGGGGAGTACCTCAGAGTAAGCGGGAATTAACAGGACATCGTCAAAAGTCAGTCCGTCCATGACAATCTTGTCTGCAATAAATGATGACATAAACTACTCCTTTTTTAATTTATTGCGTGCAAAATTACTCATTTTTCGTGGAACATAGCCTATAGACCACAGAACATTATTTTTTTTTAACGCAGAGCCTTTCGTTGCCTGTCTTGTTTCAACAAGACCGCCGACCCTTTAGAGGTCGGCAGCCATGTAATGTGTTCTCACTTAATCACAACCTTTTTCTTGCTTCCGTCACTCATCTTCACGATGTTCAGTCCGCGCTGCGGTTGGCTAAGCTGCTTGCCGCTGAGGTCATAAGCCTCTTTAATTGTTCTTTCTCCATTATTCATTAACGTAGCGTCAATGCTTGTTGGCTGAGGGTCGTTATCCGTCAAGGGCACAACATCCATAAATCCACTCCAAGGCGATTGGTTTTTGTATTGAGTTACCGATTGGGCAGGCACATGTAACGTGACGTAATCAATGTAGGAACCATCAAAAGCATCACTGGATGTAGACGGATATCTTACAGTATAGGTGTAAACATCTTCTAATTTCTTACAATTGGCAAATGCATTACTACCTATTTCCTCCATAGCATTACCAAGAATTATTTGTGTCACATTTGAACAACCATTGTATTTGTATATTATTGTATCATAAGGTATTATATCTTAAACGGTAGAAAAGTAACATCATGAATTTTGTGTAAGTTCAAAAAAGGTACAGATTCGACATTTTTAACTTTATTTATGTTTTTATGTGTGAGTCACTTTTAAGTTTGTTTGTTTCGTTGGAGGATTAATGATTGAAATTGTTAATTCTCCGTAAATCTTTCATTGCCATTTTGGTGATGATTGGAAAAATGCGTACTTTTGTCAATATATCAAATATACCTAATAGAATGGAAAGTATTCATATTGCTCTTGTGGGTGGTCAGCCTGTACCTGTAAATATCGGAATTCGTGATGACGGAAATGCCCAGAACATAGTCCTTATATGTTCTCCAGAAAGTAGCGAAGTGGCGGGGCGGATTAAGAATGAGTTTCCAGATAGAACATTTCGTATTGAAAAATGCGATTCCGTTAATTTGACAGAAATCGAAGAATTGTCGGAGAAACTGAAAGCAGAATTCTCAGATTACGAAGTAACCCTTAACTTGACTAGTGGAACGAAATTATGGTGTCTTTATTTTTTCAATGCGTTCAGAGATGTGCCCTTGGCTCGATTTATATATGTGGATCAGACAAATAAGATTATTGATGTTTTAACTAAAGATGTTCATATAGGAGATATAGACTATTTAACACGGTTTAAGCAACATGGTACTCCACTAACATCTTTTACCTCATATGAGGATTATACGGAGAAGGATTTTATTGTGATGAATGAGGTTGAGAAGTTCCGGGATTGGAATCGACAAGATTTTGCCCTGCTTACTGGTAATGTTAATCGAAACTTGTTGCACAATTATGAACCAATCCGTCCTATTGATAGCGGCTCTAAGGTAGAATATGATAGAGAGACAATTACAATTACCCTTGTGGATAAGAAAGGAAAAGAGCATTTGGCAACATTTAAAAGCCCTCATGTATTTGATTTAGTATTTAATTTTGGATGGTTTGAACTTAAAGTTGCTAAAGAACTGACAAAGTTTGGATCTAATGTAGTGAAAGACATCAAGCTCAATTGTGAATTTTCCTATACATCAGGCAACACAAAGAATGAGATTGACATTATTGCAGATTTTGGTTATAGGCTTGTTTTTGTTGAGTGCAAGACAATGATTCATGATATTACCGACCTTGATAAATTTGGTAGTGCTCTAAGAATTTTTAGCGGAACAAGCACTATAGGGGTGTTTGCCACCAATGATGACCCACATCGAGCTCATGGAAATTTTAGTAGTGCTAAGGAAAAGTGTAAAGACAATGGTATTCTTTTTTTTAATTTTACTCGTTGGAAAGAAAGTGGATATGCCCAAAATGGTTCATTAAAAAAACTAATAGAAGCTAAACTCCATAATCAAAATATACGGTAATATAGGGTTTATTATTCATAATATAGTTTCTATCATATGTCTGCCCAGTTTAGTACACTTTGCAATGAATCCACCCTTTATGACGCTTGGCTTGTCGTAAAGTCAAAAGGTGCATCGGGGGGCATTGACGGGATTACTATTGAAGATTTCAACAAAGACAAAACGAAGCAGATAAAGCTGCTTAGCGAAGAACTGCGGAATGGCATTTGGAAGCCTCAGCCTTATCTTCAGATTGCTGTACCCAAAACTAAAAACCATAGTGAGTTACGCATTTTGGGTATAGCAACTATAAGAGACAAAATTGTTCAACAAGCAATTCGGGGCATTATTGAGCCACGATTTGAAAGGCTTTTCCTTCCCAACAGCTATGCCTATCGTTCTGGCAAAGGGGCTTTGAAAGCTATCAAGTATGTTGTGAGGCAATGTGGAAACAAAGATTATTCGATTGTACTACGATTGGATATTGATAACTTTTTCGACGAGATAGACCATAGCATACTACAGCAAAGACTTATTGCAATAGGCATCGAGAACGAATTGATTCGTCTCATCATGCTGGGTGTTAAGATGGGACGAGTGGCGAAAAACACCAACGTATGGGCGGAGACGTTCAAAGGCATCCCTCAAGGAGCGGTTTTGTCCCCACTGCTTGCCAATTTGTACCTTCATTCTTTTGATCAGTTTGTGGCCAGCAAAGGCCTCCCTTATGCTCGATATGGTGATGATTCTTTTGTGTTGTGTAAAACCCTGGAACAGGCGGAAAAGATTCTGTCGAAAGCCCAGTCTTATCTGCATGAAAAACTTAAATTATCGTTGAATACTCCTGTCATTTCTGCTGTTTCAGAAGGATTCGACTTTCTTGGGGTGACAATCACAGGGCAAACTGTTTCCATAAAAGAACAAAAAAGGGAGGAGTTGAAGAAACGCATATTGGGACTCTCTGTTGATTCTGAAGGGTTTGTTAGGAAGAGCAAGGAGGCATGGGATGGTATACGCAACTATTATGCAAAACTTCTTCCACAAAAAGATTTGGAATTTTTTGATGCCGTACTGATTGAAAGGATAAGGACAATTGTCAAGAATACCGTTGTATTCAAAAATAAAACAGCTTTGTTGACATCGCTTAATAACATAAGTTTTTTGTCAAAGCAATATGCTAAGCAACATAAACAATATGCTGACGAACTTGTCGCTTTTTTCTTAAATATTAGAAGTCTGGAGAAACAAATTATAGATGAGAAAACAAATAGGAAACTGATTCAGGAGCGCAAGAAAGAATACAGAAGGCTTGAAGCGGAAACCAGTGGTCTACTAGTAAACAAGCCTGGCACTTTTGTGGGACTTACTAGTCGTGGCATTACTGTTTCGTGCAAAGGAAAGGTTATATCCCATTATCACAAGAACAATCTTTCCCAAATTATAATCACGGGGCAAGGAGTGTCTATTTCCTCTAATCTCATCAGTTTTTGTCTTGCTAACAAAATTCCAATTGATTTTTTTGATCATCAGGGAGCTCACATCGGTTGTATTTTGACTGCAAAGTCCATCCAAACCTCTTTATGGGCAAGGCAAGCTGAAACAGATGAGACAAAGAAAAATACTATTGCATTGGCAATCTTAACAGGGAAAATAAAAAATCAGCACGGGTTGCTGAAGTATTTTCACAAATACCACAAGAAACATTATCCCAACTTATGTTCCAGAATGGTTAGTATGGAGGAGGTAGTGGAAAAGTTCAAAGCATGGAAAAAGGTTGTTAAGATCGCTGACACAAACTTCATGAAAGAGTTATTGGGACATGAGGCACAAGTGGCTGTTTGTTATTGGAGTTATGTTCGTGAACTGGTTTCCGACGATAACGTCGCTTTTGAACGGAGAGAACACAGAGGAGCAACTGACCTTGTAAACTCTATGCTCAATTATGGTTATGCTATATTATACGTGCGAGTTTGGCAAGCATTACTTGCCGCTAAGTTGAATCCTTTCGATAGTTTCATCCATATACGACAAGAAGGTAAGCCTACCTTGGTATATGATATGGTGGAGGTTTTCCGCAGCCAAGTGGTTGATCGTATTGTCCTCCGACTTGTTCAAAAAGGACAGGATTTAGAGATGCACAAAGGATTACTGACCGATCAGACTCGTCAGTTGCTGGTGAAATCCATTATGGAACGTCTTGCCCGATATGAGAAATATCAGGGTGAGGAAATGAAAATGGAGCAAATAATTCTTCGACAAGCGAAGTTGTTGGCTCAAGCATTTGAAGGCACGGATAGTTTCAGACCCTATGTGGCTAAATGGTAATAGATAATAATTATATAAAGAAAAATGAGGCATAAACATTTCTATGTAGTGACTTACGATATCAGCGATACAAAGCGCCGGGATCAAGTGGTAAAAGTCATGGAGGCAATAGGTACTCGTATGAACTACAGCGTATTCGAGTGTATGCTGACAGAATCACAATATAAAAATATGTGTGCCCGGTTAGCAAAAATTGTGGTATGCAGGGAAGACTGGATAAATATCTATCCTCTATGCCGTGAGTGCTATGCACGCATTCAGTATATTCCCAATCTCACGATAAAGACTCCAGCAAAAATTGCTGTTGTCTGAGGAAGTAATTCTGTTTG
>JAFLSF010000032.1 GCA_022511045.1 Prevotella sp. | reverse complement strand
ACTTCAAAAAACTGTATTCTGTATTCTGTATCCACTTTTGAAGCATGAAAAGAGCGAAAATAAATGGCGATTTCTTTTGGATTTTTGCTCGGTTTGCACTACCTCTGACCTACGGTCGAAAGTACTCCTGCTCGAAAAAATCAAATAAATTTGTTTTTTTGCTCGCTTATTCTTTCACCTCTGACCTTTGGTCAAGGTAGGCTGCATCTCGGAAATAAAAATAAATGCAAATTTATTTTGTATTTCGCTCGATTTGCACTACCTTTGTAGCCGACTAAGCCAGCCTACGCGGCAGGGCGGGTCAATACATTGAGGGAATCCAGAGGCCGACGAAGCCGCTTGTAGGGCTGGCCAAAGGAAAAAGGACGTTTTCGGACGTTACTGTCTGTGATCTTCAAACTTCGCAACTTTGAAACCACTTCACAGAGGTAATGCAACTGAGACGTTCGCGCGGGTGAATTATATCCCAATAGCAACTATGGAACCATTAGACCATAGGTGTGTTTGGTATTATATAATATCACTTGGCGTGGGCTGGTTTGCGTTGCTTATCCTTGAAGTGGGGGCAATGCGAAGGCCTGAAGACGGGGATAAGCGCGGAGAAACAAACTCCCACGTCTTTTTAGTTTCCATAAAATATTAAATTATTAACGCTGAATTCGGGAGTTCAGGAGGCAGCAGAAATTGTAACCAACAATGAGAAAGGTTATTTTATTCACGGCAGTATGTCTGCTGATGGGCACTACCTCAAGTTATGCACAACTCACTAAGGAGCAGCAGAAAGAACGCAAGGAAATGGTCAAGGCCTCAAAGGCTCAACTGAACGAGAAGGCCACGAAAACTGCTCGCAAAGAAGCGAAGAACATGAAAAAGGAGGGTTGGCAAACAGCACCTGGTGCACTGCCTATTGAGAAGCAACTCGACAAGTCATATCTGATGCAGTACGAGTATGGTGAGGATATGTACCCCAAATACATCATGGGCGAGGGTATGAGCATAGGCGGCAACTATGATGCAGCCAAGATGCAGGCTTTGGAGTTGGCGAAACAGAATCTGGCAGGACAGATTCAGACCGAAGTAACGGCTCTTATAGAGAACACCGTAGCCAACGAACAGTTGAGTGGTGAGGAGGCAGAATCTGTTACGCGAAGTGTATTGGCTGCCAAAAACTTGATTTCCCAGAGTCTTGGCCGAACAATCCCCGTTGTGGAGGTTTACCGCACCCTCTCGAACAAGAACAAGGAAGTCCTTGTAAGGATTGCCTATAGTGGTGATGCTGCCAAGAAAGTAGCCAAAGAGGCCGTCCGCAAAGAATTGGAGCAGCGTGGCGACAATCTGCATAACAAACTTGATGAACTCTTAGGCTGGTAAATGACTCGGACACTCCTTATATCCGTCCTATTGGCGATAGCCGTCGCTTCCTATGCACAGAAAGTGCAAAAGGTAACGGCTACATATACCTACTATGCCCCAGAGCACGTAACATTGGAGGAAGCCAAGCGTACAGCACTTGACAGAGCTAAGATACAAGCTATTGCCAATGCTTTTGGAACGCTGGTTACACAAAGCAATTCTACCGTTTTAAGCAATCAGAATGGCAAAACAGACAGCCGCTTCTTTTCTTTGGGTGGAAGTGAAATAAAGGGAGAATGGATAGAAACCACTAAGGAGCCTGTATATAACTTCAGCTACGAGGGCAATATGCTTGCGGTGTCTGTAGAGGTCAGCGGGCGTATTCGTGAGATAGTAGATGCGGGAATAGATTTTACGGCAAAGATTCTCCGCAATGGGACGGAAGAAAGGTTTGAGAGCAGCGAGTTTCGTAGCGGCGACGATATGTATCTCTATTTCAAGTCGCCAGTTGATGGTTATCTTACCGTTTATCTGCTTGACGAAGCGACGCAGGAGGTTTATTGTCTGTTGCCCTATATTAGAGATTCTCATGGTAGTGTGTTTGTAAAAAGTGATAAAGAATATGTGTTTTTTAAGAAATCAGACAAATTAGACTATACCACTGATGAATACACAATGATAGCTTCACAACCTGTTGAATTTAATACCCTATATGTCATATTTTCACAAAAAGAAATAACAAAAGCAAGTGATAAATCTGACGAAAGTCAAGGTGGAATTAGAGTATTAGGGTATGAAAAATTTAATAAATGGTTGATTATCGTTAAAATGCTGTCTTCAGCCAACGTAATAGAAAAAACAATTAAAGTTAAACAATAAAAAAAAGTCGTATGAAAAAGTTATTAGCATTGATGGCATTGGCTCTTTCTATTGGAACTACTAATGCACAAAACATTCAACAGATTCAAGAGAAAGCAGACAAGGGTGATGTATATTCCCAGTATTTGATGGGATATAATTATCACAATGGAGTAAATGGTATAAAGGACTTATACCAAGCACGTATTTGGTTTGAAAAAGCTGCCAATAATGGATATGGTGCTGCTGCCTATTATATGGGTTGGTACTATTATTATGGTGAGGGTGTGCAAAAAGATGTAAATGAAGCTGCGAGGTGGTTTACTAAGGCTTCTGAACTAGGAATGGTGGCAGCAAGACAAATGATAACTATTTGCGGAAATAGTGCAGGCTCTAATTCTTCCTCTGTCGAAATTGATGATTTTGAACCAAATAATCCTCCTATTCTCGAATTGGTAGCAAACTCTGTTCAGTTTGTTGATCCAAATGGTAATAACGCGATAGATGCTGGAGAAGATTGTGCGATTAAATTCGAAGTGATCAACAAGGGTAAAGGTACTGCAAAAAAATGTATTGCAAGCGTTCTTTCTGCTGATGTAACACACGGACTAAATTTAGGGTCTCAACAATTGCCAGCTATATTACCTGGACAAAGAATTAACATTACGCTTCCTATCAAGGCTAATTTAGACTTGACAACGGGTAAAACAGATTTAGTTGTTCAAGTAAATGAACCTCACGGTTTTGGTTCCGATCCTGTGCAATTATCTGTAAGTACAAAACAGTTTACAGCACCAAAACTTCAAATTGTTGATTATGCTATTACTTCTGCAAACGGAAATAAGCTAACAAAAAAACAGCCGTTTGATATGCAAGTGTTATTGCAGAATTTAGAATATGGTACAGCAGAAAATGTTGTTGTGACATTCGATGTGCCAAAAGGGGTTTTAATAACAAGTGAAGGTGGAGCGTCAAGAAACTATCTCAATATCAATGGAGGTGCTACAAAGTCGCTTAACTATTCACTTATTGTATCGGATGATTTCAAAGGGAACATTATCCCTATTGATATAAGAGTGAAAGAAAAATATGGGAAATATGCCCAAGACAAACGCATAGACCTCCAACTCAATCAAACACTTGCCTCAAATAAAATTGAGGTGAAAGAAATTGAATCAGAGCAAAAGAGTTTTACTATTGAGACCGCTTCCTTAACATCTGATGTTGACAAGAACATCCCAGAAGTAAAATCTGGAAATACAGATAATGTATTTGCTGTTATTATTGCAAATGAATCGTATAATAGAGAAACAGGTGTTCCTTTTGCTGCTAACGATGGAAAAATCTTTGCTGAATATTGTAAGAAAACTATCGGAATCCCTGATGCCCATGTCCGTTTGCTGACAAATGCCACGCTCAATGATATGAAGCACGAGATAAACTGGCTTCGTCAGGTAATAGAGACCCGTAAAGGTGAGGCAAAAGTGATATTTTATTATGCTGGGCATGGAATACCAGACGAGAAAGACCATCAAGCTTACCTATTACCTGTTGATGGCTATGGAAGCGATGTTTCAACGGGATATTCGCTCAATAGTCTTTATAAAGAACTTGGAGATGTTTCGTCAAAGTCAGTTGTTGTACTATTAGATGCCTGTTTCAGTGGAGCTAAACGAGAAGGTGATATGCTTGCTTCTACACGTGGTATTGCGTTGAAAGCCAACAGGGGAGAACCTCAAGGTAATATGGTTGTTATTTCTGCGGCTCAAGGTGATGAAACAGCATATCCCTACAAAAAAGAGGGACATGGTCTGTTTACCTACTTTCTTTTGAAAAAGATACAGGAATCCAAAGGAAATGTAACGCTTAAAGAACTTGGAAACTACCTTGCTGAAAAGGTAAGTCAACAGTCAATCGTAGTTAATGGCAAGTCACAGACACCATCCATCATAGTGTCAAATAGCATTGTAGATGACTGGACATCATGGAAATTGAAATAAATATATTGGTTAAACATTTATTTCTCGGTGCGGGGAGCAGCGATTTTATCGCTTCTCTGCGCACCATTAAAAACTATTATGGCAAAATATTCAACGGAAATACGAGAAGTCTTTGACAATAAATACATCAAGGTGTTTTTAGCAGAACACAATGATTTATCAGATGTTAGAACTGTATTAGGGGAACTTCAATGCGTTAGAAAAGTAAATATCAGCAATGGCAATAATGACTTAACAGTTTATGTAAAGCCTCCATTTTCTGCTCAAGAAGCAAAGGCAACAATTGATACTACTTTATGTGTTTACTATAACTCTCCCCATATTAGTCAATCTACAATTCAAGATATAATTGCAATTCGAGATACGCTTCCACCAAAGAGTAAAGGAATAAAATGTTATAACGATGCGATATGTAAAATTATAGAGGGAAAATATGATAGAAACGTAATAGATGATATTAGACTTGCCTTAGAACTTTACTTGAAAGAAACATTAAAAAATGACAAGCCGCTTGAGAAACAAACAACTTCATTAAAAGAATTCTATAAACAAAAAAAATTGTCTGGTGAACTAATAAATATTCATACTCAATCTCTCCACAATCTTTGCGATTTCTTTAATAATCACACGAAACATGACTACAATGTGAAACATGAAGAAGTGGATTCTGTTATAGGTTATGCCACGCAAATAATGAACAGTTTGATAGATGTAAAGTAGAAAATGAGAATAACTGTTTTGAAAGTAATAATTACAATCATATATTTTTTTGTAAATGTAACAAACATAGATGGTCAAACGCTTAAAAGTGCTTACGATGCGTTTAAGCAGCAGGCACAGGCGAACTATGAGGACTTTCGCAAGAGGGCTAATCGTGAGTATGCAGAGTGGATGCGGAAGGCGTGGGAGTGGCATCAGCAAATGGCTCCTGTGCCGCAACCAAAAGACGAGAAGCGGCCACCTGTCATATACGATAAAAAGGAAGAGCGGAAGAAGACAAAACCGATTTCGTATGATGACGTTGTGCCCATACCTGCGCCACAGCCTCAACCGAAGCCTGTCGCACCCATCCGAGAAAAAGAAAGCGACAGCCAAATAGCCACATTCTTGTTCTTTGGAACAGAGGGACAGGTAAGGTTACCAAAGGACTTTTCGTTTAAAATAAACGGAAAGGACGAAAGGGCTTTTGCAAGTGGATGGGAGGAACTGTCGTCTGAACGATATGACAACTTGATACGTGACTGTCTCACCCTGCGAATGGAGCATCAGCTTTGTGACTGGGCATACTTGATGATGCTTGGTGCAATGAGTGAGGCTGTCTGCGGAAAGGGTAGCAATGAGGCAAGGATGTTACAGGGATATGTGTTGTGTCAGTCTGGGTATGAAATCAGATTTGGCATGACAAGGGGGAAGGATCTGCGCCTGTTGTTTAAGAGTGACCATCTCATATTTGACATGAACAGATATGGGATAAAAGATGGCGTGTATTACTTGACGGAGCCTATAAACGATGATGGACTGAACATCTGTGACATCTCCTATCCTGGGGAAAAGCCGCTCTCACTCTGGATTACGCAGGAACAGAAGTTTGCAAGCCGAGACTCCAAAGAGCGGGTGCTTACGCCGAGGGATGGACAGACGGCTATTAAGTCACAGGTAAATGAGAACCTACTTCAGTTTTATAATACTTATCCGACCTCGATAGTGAATGACGATGTTGTATCGCGATGGGCTATGTATGCAAATACGCCTTTGGCAGAAAGGGTTAGGGAACAACTCTATCCACAACTGAGGGCTGTACTGAAACAGACGAAGAATGATGAGGAATCAGCGAATTGGCTTTTGAACTGGGTACAGACGGCGTTCGTATATGAGTATGACGATAAAGTCTGGGGACACGACCGTGCTTTCTTTGCAGAGGAAACGCTTTATTATCCCTATTGCGACTGCGAAGACCGCTCTATCTTATATTCAAGATTGGTGCGGGACTTGTTAGGACTTGATGTGATATTAGTTTTCTATCCCGGGCATCTTGCTGCGGCGGTTAATTTCAAGACGCAAGTGGAGGGGGATTATATCAATCTGAATGGGAGGCGGTTCACCATCTGTGACCCCACTTATATCGGTGCCCCTGTCGGCAAAACGATGCCCGATATGGATAACCAGACGGCAAAGGTCATTCTCTTGGAGAAATGAGAGAAAAGCAACGGTTGTGTCTGATTACTTCAGATAGTCGTCGAAATAGCGAGTGATGCGCTCGTGCAGGTGGACGCTGGCGTGACCCCGCATATTGTGTTCTTCGCCAGGATAGGCGAAGAAATCGGGCTGGGTTTCAGCCTTGACGCAGGCATCGAGGAATGACAGGCAGTGCTGGGGTACGACGGTCTGGTCGTTATAACCCGTGATAATCTGTAAACGGCCTTTGAGGTTGGCAGCCTTGTCTATCAGCGAAGTCTTTGCATAGCCTTCGGGATTTTGCTGAGGAGTGTCCATATAACGCTCACCATACATAACCTCGTACCACTTCCAATCAATGACGGGACCTCCTGCCACGCCGACCTTGAATATATCGGGGTAGTTGAGCATGAGCGAGATGGTCATGAAACCAC
Organism: Prevotella sp.; assembly: GCA_022511045.1. Taxonomy (GTDB): domain Bacteria; phylum Bacteroidota; class Bacteroidia; order Bacteroidales; family Bacteroidaceae; genus Prevotella. The sequence continues at coordinate 18,224 of JAFLSF010000032.1, read as the reverse complement.
CGAACGACCAGCCATGAACGCCCAAACGATTCATATCAACATAGGGCAGTGAGCGTAGAAAATCGACACCTTTCATCTGGTCTTGCATCTCCACCTGTCCCAACTGGCGGAAAGTGACCTGCTCGAAATCACGGCCTCGGTTCTCCGAGCCTCGATTGTCGAGAATAAAGAGAATGTAGCCACGTTGGGCCATGTAGGTTTCCCACGAACGGCTGTACCAATGCCATGAGGCTTCTACATTATGGGCATGAGGACCACCATAGACGTAAACAACAGTGGGATATTTCTTTGCAGGGTCAAAGTCGTGGGGCTTGACCATGCGGTAATAGAGGTCGGTAATGCCGTCAGCCGCCTTAATAGTGCCGCTCTCAAAAAGGGGCTGCTGATAGTCGGCCCAGGGGTCGGCGGCGGTGAGTAGACGCGTAGAACCTGTGACGGCTTTACGTTTAGGCTTAGACGTAGTGGCTACATCAATGCAGCGGGGAACGGTTGGCTCGGAGTAGCGGTCGTAAAACCACTGCCCGCTCTTAGACAGTTCGGCATGATGGGAGCCGCGCCCGTTGTCAAGTAGCAGGCGGCGCCCCGTCTTTAAGTCTACACTATAGGTGTTGTGCTGTAGCGGATGAGCCTCGTTGGAGGTGATAATGGCGGTGCGCTCCTTTTCATTGAAGCCAAGTAGTTGCTGTACGACGAAATTTCCACTTGTGAGTTGACGCTGCAACTGTCCCTGCTTGTTATATAGGTAGAGGTGGTTGTAGCCGTCACGCTGGCTTTGCAGGATGAAAAGATTGGAGTCCCAAGGCAGGAAAACAATAGGATTCAAAGGCTCAACATATTTGGGGCTGGTTTCGCGGTCAAGCTCAGAGAGGCGACTACCCGTTCTGGCATCGTAAGCGACAAGGCGGCAGTCGTTCTGGTCGCGGTTGAGCTCAAAGAGATAAAGGGTGGTGCCATCGGGTGACCAAGTGATGTTGGAGAAATAGACAGGAGAAAAACCCTCAGAAGTTTCCGCAGGTGTGTTCAAATAAAGTGTGCGGCCAGTGGGGAGGTCGTAAATGCCGATGGTAACAGTATGGCTTGCCTCGCCAGCCATAGGATATTTGTCTGGCTGACAAGTGGCGATGCGACCAAAGATGTCGACCTGTGGATAGTCGGCAACTTGCGTTTGGTCCATGCGATAAAAAGCCAATCGCTGACCGTCGGGACTCCAGAAAGTCCCTTTCATAATGCCAAACTCATTGCGGTGGACAGCCTGTCCATAGACAATATCGCGACTGCCATCGGTGGTGAGTTGGTGCTTGTGTCCTTGAGCATCGAGGACAAACAGCTGGTCATCTTCGACGTAGGCTGTGGCCTTGGAAGCTGGACTCCAATTATTAGCCAAAGAGCCAGAGATTGTGTCCTGCCATACGATGTTATGATGTTTGAAGTCGATGAGTGTGAAAGAGTGGCTGTTTCTGACTGCTACGATGGGCTGGTCGGCATAGGGAAACCAAACGGAATGAAGATGACGTACACGGTTATTATCGTCACTCTGGCTCCAGCGGTTAATGTCGTCAAGTGTGAAAAGCACTTTTTCTTGCCCCGTTTTCTTATCAACCAGATAACACTCCTCAATATCTGTGCGGATGAGTTCGTCGCCCCACCACGTCAACCATTTATTCTCGGGCAGCAGGTTGCGGTAGTTTGTGCCGCCAAAGTTGAGGTCTTCGAGTGTGAACTGTTTGTCCTGGGCCAACATGGGGAGTGACAGGATAAAAAGGAATAGCAGAGACTTAATTTTTGTCATGGCGGAAACGCTTATTGCCCTTTTTGAAATCACGGGGATTCTTGGAATCCCTAAAATCGCGTTTAGACGGTTTTGAATCTCTAAACTCTTTTCTTGACGGCCTGGAGCTCTCAAACTCTCTCTTTGATGGTCTGTACTCTTTAGCTTCCCTGTGTGACTTGGCCTCTTTGGCTTCTTTGCGCTCAAGGGAATGAAACTTAAAGGAGCGAATATCAGCACCTTCGTTCTCCTCTTGTTCGCCAAGACGCTTTTTGAATTCGCGATTCTGCTTGAACCGACGCTTCTCTGCCATCTGACGTTTCTCCTCGTCAGTCTTCACTACGCCACCATCGGCACGGAAATCTTTGATTTTTCCGTCGAACATCTGATACTTGCGGAACTCACACTCCAGCGAGCCGTTGAAGACAGGAATCTTGATAGACGGTTTCAGACCTATTTGGTCGAAGCACTCCTCACGGTAGGAAAGAATCCACGCGTCGTTGCCGGTGAACTGATGCTTCAAGCGTTCACCAATCATCTTATAGGTCCCCAAGAGGTCAGGCGTGGAGATGCGCTCACCATAAGGGGGATTACATACAATAATACTTTTCTGACTGGGCTTGGTGAAATCCTTGAAATCGCGCTCCTCAACGGTAATATCGTTGGTTAGTCCAGCAGCTTTGGCATTGAGGCGAGCCGTATTGACCGCTTTGATGTCAATGTCATAACCATAAATATGGTGATGGAACTCGCGCTCTTGCGAGTCGTCATTATATATTTTGTCAAAGAGATCGGCGTCGAAGTCAGGCCATTTCTCGAAAGCAAACTCCTTACGGAACAGGCCTGGAGCCATGTTGTGGGCTATGAGAGCTGCCTCAATGAGCAATGTGCCAGAGCCGCACATCGGGTCAATAAAATCACAATCGCCCTGCCAACCTGTCATCAGAATCATGCCAGCCGCCAGCACTTCATTGAGCGGGGCCTCGACAGACTCTTGCCGATAGCCGCGACGATGCAACGACTCGCCGCTGGAGTCGAGACACAACGTACATTGGTCTTCGGCGATGTGGATGTGTAAACGAATATCGGGATTGCTGATGCTGATGTTGGGACGACGGCCCGTTTGCTCTCGGAATTGGTCGACAATGGCATCTTTCACCTTGTAGGCAACAAACTTGGAATGGCGGAATTCCTCAGAAAATACCACCGAATCAACGGCAAAAGTTTTGTCTATTTCAAGATGTTCGCTCCAGTCAATTTCCTTAACACCCTCGTAGACATCATCTGCAGAGAGTGCCTTGAAATGTTTGATAGGTTTAAGAACACGAATAGCTGTGTGGAGTTGAAAATTAGCGCGGTACATGAGTTCTTTGTCACCAAAGAAAGAGACCATTCTACGGCCAATCTTTACATCGTTTGCGCCCAGTTGCGTCAATTCTTTCGCCAAGACGGGCTCCAGCCCCATAAAGGTTTTGGCGATCATTTCAAATTGTTGTGCCATTATATGTTGTCGTGTGAATGTGGTGCAAAGGTACACAATAATTATGAATTATAAGTTATAAATGATGAATTATTTTGTTATTTCATTTCTTTTGCGTAACTTTGCCCCCTTGACAATAAACTTTAATCAGATGATGATAATCAATATGCAATTTCTTGTAGTGCTTTCTGATATGATGCACATGGACCTTATAGTCTGGATAGTGAGTATACCCGTATTGATAGGAGCCGTGTATGCTTTCTTTAATCAATTACGGCAGCATAAACGGATGGAAAAGGAACTGTGGCAGCTATCCAAAATCAAGCGCAATGCCATAGAGTATGAGTTGGTGCTAAAGGCAATGAAACTTATTGTGTGGCGTATTGATGTGCCGTCCCAGACTATCACCTATGAGAGCGATAGCTATGATTCTACGGGCAAGAAATTCTTTTCTGCAGAAGCCAATGTGTATGGTGTCATAGATATGATGGAGCCAGAGTCGAAAGCTCGAGTAATGCAGGGCGTTAAGAAGATGCTCGCCGGCGAGATTGACGAATTTCAGGCTCAATATGAAATGCTTCCCCAGTATAGTGGTACGCGCCATTGGCGAGAGCTATATGTGACTGTTGATAAGCGTGATATGGACGGCAAGCCTGTACTTATCGTAGGAACTTCGCTCAATATCGACCACCAGAAATCAGTAGAACAGGAACTGATAGAAGCTCGTAACAAGGCTGAGGAGAGCGACCGTCTGAAATCTGCTTTCTTAGCCAATATCAGTCACGAGATACGCACTCCACTCAATGCCATCGTCGGCTTTAGTGACGTTTTGCCAATGGCTCAAAGCGAGGAAGAACGCAACAATCTGATAAACCTTATCAAGCAGAACAATGCACACTTGTTGCGTCTGTTTGAGGATATGGTTAATATGTCAAAGCTTGAATCTGGCAATGTAGAGGTGAAGAAGTGCCGTTTTGAACTTAATCCCTTGCTGACAGAATTGGCCAACCGCTACTCCACAGAGTGCAAACAGAAAGGACTGGAGATTCGCGTTGAAACGCAATCTGGTGAGCTGGAACTTATGACGGACAGTTCTTGTCTGCGTGAAATCATTAACCAATATCTGAACAATGCCCTCAAATTCACCACAGAAGGTAGTATAACGATAGGTTACGAGGAACGAGGCGACAAATTGCGGATATGGGTGAAGGACACAGGTAAGGGTATTCCCGCTGAATATTGTAACGACCATTTGTTCGACCGCTTTATCAAGGTAGACGAATTCGTGCCTGGAACTGGTTTGGGACTGAGTATCTGTCGTAGTTTAGCTTTGCGTCTGGATGGTACGGTAGGTGTGCAATCAAAAGAAGGAGAGGGCTCTACCTTCTGGGTCGAGATAAACAAGGAGTAAATATGTCGCCATCAATTGCTTTCATAGGCAGGGCGTTACGTTATTCACCCCGTAGTGTCGACAAGGACGCGGCTATTATGGAAGCAGTACGACAAGCACTGGAGGCGAAAGGCCTTCTTTGTCTGAAGCCTGTCAGCGAGGAACAGCTATCTCAGTTACCTGAGGCCGATGCCTATGTCACTATGGGACGAAACATGAAAACTTTGCGCTTGCTGGCCGCAAAGGAGCAGCAAGGCAAAACGGTGGTAAACCCAACCAATAGCGTAGCACTATGTAATCACCGCAAACTATTGATGCAACAGTTAGAGCAGAGCGGCATATCTGTTCCTCCATTGGTGGGATGTGAGGGATATTGGGTGAAGCGCGGCAAGGGATGTCGGGAGGCTGATAATGACGTTCAATACGCTCCAGACTTTGAAACTGCTGAGGCTCTGGGCAAGGAAATGAACCAACGAGGTATTAGCGAAGTGGAGATGAGGGCTCATGTGGCTGGTTTCTGGGTGAAATTCTACGGAGTGTGTAACACTGATTTCTTCCGTAGCTATTTGGTGGAGGATGGTACTGTGCGGCCTTTCCAACGTCAAGATCTGCACAAACTGGCCAATACGGCAGTTGAACAGGTAGGATTGGAGGTCTATGGAGGTGACTTTATCGTCAGTGCAACTGGCCCTGTACTGATAGACTTGAATGACTGGCCCAGTTTCTCGCCATGCAGAGAGGAGGCTGCCAACGCCATAGCACGGCGGGTGATAGACAGATTAACTAAGCAAGAATCGTGAACGACTATATATATAATAAAGGTATTAAGGGGCTTATCTTCGACTATGGAGGTACGTTAGACACAGGGGGCCGCCACTGGGGAAAGGTGCTTTGGAGTGTCTGGCAGGAGATAGGTGTGCCTGTAGACGAGACTTGCTTTCGCGAAGCCTATGTTCATGGTGAGCGTATGTTAGGGCGTCATCCCATCATCAAACCCCATTTCACCTTTCGTCAGACGTTGGAAGAAAAGCTACGGCTGGAGTTAGAGTTTGTGGGACAGGCGTCTTTTCTGACGCAGGTGCTTGACCGTGTATATGAAGCAACGGTGCGACACACGGCCCATAGTCGCGAGGTGCTCCAACAAATATACGGACAATTGCCGATGGTGCTGGTTAGCAATTTCTATGGCAATATGTCCGTCGTGCTGCGAGAGTTCGGTCTTGACAGCCTTTTCCAGCAGGTAATAGAGTCGGCAGTAGTAGGCTTTAGAAAGCCAGACCCGCGCATCTTCCAGATGGGTGTTGAGGCTTTGGCATTAGCCCCCTCTGAGGTGGCAGTAGTGGGCGACAGCATAGAGAAAGACATCATACCTGCCCGGCAAATAGGATGCAAGAGCATTTGGATAAAGGGCGAACAATGGACGGACAATGCAGCCGATGAGCATTTGGCCGATAGCGTAATAACAGACGTTTGCGAACTATTGTAAGGTAATATAAGGTAATAAAGAAAGTATTAAGAATCAAAGTGAAACAGACTATAAAATACATCCTCCTCTTGCTGGTTGCAGCAATGGCCCTGCCTGCGACAGCCCAGCAAATGATTAAAGGGCACGTGGTAGACGAGGCCAACGGCGAGAGTATTGTCATGGCTACGGTGCAATATAAAGACCAGAAGATAGGCACTGTCACTGACCCTTACGGGCGTTTCTCTATCCGAAAGGTAAAGGGCGGCAAGTTGACCATCAGTGCTATGGGCTATAAAACCCGCACGGTAGATATTGAGGACGGTACAGACAAGTTGTTTGTTTCTATGCGTCAAGACGTCAAAGCACTGAAAGAGGTGACGGTTAAGGTGAAGCGCACGCGTTACAGCAGAAAGAATAATCCCGCCGTAGAGCTGATGAAGAAAGTCATTGCCCATAAGAAACAGACAGACCTCAACCAGCGTGACTACTACCAATACCAGAAATATCAGAAGCTGACTTTGGCATTGAACGACGTTAAGCCAGAGATGTTGGAGAACCCGAGGTTCTCCAAATTCCAATGGCTTATCAACCAAGTGGAGGTGAGCGAGCAGACTGGAAAGCTGATTTTGCCCGTCAGTGTGGACGAGACGGTGTTGCAGAAGATATATCGCCGCTCGCCGCACGACGAGAAACTAATCGTGAAAGGACAGAAGTCGACGGGCATTAACGATTTCTTCCAGACGGGTGACATCTTAAATACCGTCTCCAAAGATATATTTACCGATGTTAATATCTACGAGGACCAAATCCGTATCTTGCAACATCCCTTTACGTCGCCCATCTCGTCTGGCGCTATTTCCTTTTACCGCTATTATATTGAGGACACGCTGCAAGTAGGACGAGACAGTTGTATTCACGTCCACTTTCTGCCCAACAATCAGCAAGATTTCGGATTTCGTGGCGACTTGTATATTCTGAAGGATTCGACCTATCAAGTGAAGCGTTGTGAACTGATATTACCAAACCAAACCGATGTTAACTTCGTGGAGGACCTAAAGTTAGTGCAGGAGTTCACAAGATTGCCCTCGGGCGAATGGGTGCTGTCAGTAGACGATATGGTCGTGCAGATGGTACTTTTCGATTTCTTGCAAAAAGGCGTGGCCATTCGTACGACGCGACTTTCCGACTATGCTTTTGACGAGATACCCTCCCGCCTGTTCCGAGGGCACGAGAAGATGGTCTACGACCCAGATTCCCGCATGCAGGACGAGGCTTTCTGGCAACAAAACAGAAAGGTGCGGCTGACAAAGAGCGAGGAGTCGATGGGAACCTTCCTTGACGGTATTCGCCATGAGAAAGGCTTTGGCTGGGTGATGACGGGATTAAAAGTGCTGATGGAGAACTTTGTCGAGACCAGCGAGAAAAGCAAGGTTGATATTGGCCCAATCCTATCGACGGTCAGTTCAAACTTTATTGACGGCATCCGACTCAGAATGGGAGCGCAGACCACTGCCAACCTTAATCCGCACCTTTTTCTGAAAGGCTACGTCGCACGCGGCATGAAAAGCCATAAGAACTACTATAGCGGCCAGCTAACGTGGTCATTAAACAAGAAGAAATACCTGCCAGACGAATTCCCCAAGCGCAACATCACCTTTCTGTCTACTTACGACGTAATGTCGCCCTCGGACAAGTACCTCTCAACGGATAAGGATAATGTGTTCTCTTCTTTCCGATGGGCTACGGTCGATAAGATGATGTTCTATAACCGCCAGCAACTCACTTTGGAGCGGGAAGAGGTGTGGGGACTGCGCTCAATGCTGAGTTTGAAGACGGAACAAAACGAAGCGACGGGCAACATGGTCTTTGTGCCGCTTGGTCTGCAACAGAACATTAAGATGCGGGCAACGGAACTCAAGGCCGAGTTAGAGTATAGCCCGGGAGCGCTCTACGTGAATTCCAAGATGAAGCGACTGAAAGTGAACCGCGAGGCCCCCATTCTCACGCTCAGTCATACGTTCGGCATCAAAGGTTTCTTAGGCGGCGACTATAGCTACCATTATACAGAGGCCAGTATCTTCAAGCGTTTCTGGCTGAACAGCTGGGGGCGTGTCGACCTCTACACCCGTGCAGGCCTGCAATGGAGCCAAGTGCCGTTCCTCATGCTCTGCCAGCCTGCCACCAACCTGTCGTACATCAGCCACAAGCATACCTTCCAGTTGATAAGTAACATGGAGTTCATGACGGACCGTTTTGTCAGCGTAGACTTCAACTGGGATATGCAGGGAAAGATACTCAATCGTATTCCACTCATCAAGAAGCTGAAGTGGCGCGAGTATGTGGGAGCAAAGGTGCTGTGGGGCGGATTGTCTGACAAGAACAACCCCTATTTGGCACAAAACGCAAATAGCGACGTTCTGATGCTCTTCCCAGACCAGACACGCGTCATCAATCCTAAGGTACCCTATTGGGAAATATCGTTAGGTATTCGAAGCGTCTTCCGTTTCTTCCAAGTGGAGTATGTGCGCCGCATGAACTATAACGACGGACGCTTTGGCCCAAAGAACAGCGTGCGTCTTGGATTCACGGTGATGTTTTGACAAGCAACTCATTAAAGCCCCATGAAATACGCCATCATTGCAGCAGGAGAGGGAAGCCGACTCGCGGCAGAAGGAATAGAAAGTCCCAAACCGTTGGTGCGGGTGGGAGGCGAGTGTCTGGTTGACAGGCTGATTCGTATCTTTATGCAGCACGATGCCGAGGAGATAGTCTGCATCTGCAACGACCGCACACCGTGCGTAGCCAGTCATTTGACAGACCTCCAGCGCAACGGCTTGTACGGGCATTCCGTGCCCCTTCGACTGGTGGTCAAAAGCACACCGTCGTCGATGCACAGTTTCTATGAAATCAGTCCCTACCTGCAAGACAGCCCCTTTGTGCTGACTACGGTAGACACGATGTTCCGCGAATCAGAGTTTACGCAGTACATTGCAGCCTTTCGTCAATGCGCAGGAGAAGCCTTGATGGGCGTCACCAGTTATGTGGATGACGAACGTCCCCTTTATGTTGAGACAGACGAAAGAATGAACGTAACGGCCTTTCTTGACCGCGCCGACCACTGTCGCTACATCTCGGCAGGCATCTATGGATTGCCGCCCTCGGCCGTTCAAACGGTTGCCAATTGCGTGGCACGTTCAGAACAGCGTATGCGCAATTTCCAGCGAGCCTTGCTGACAGATGGCTTAACCGTCAGAGCATGGGCTTTCAGCAAGGTGTTCGATATTGACCACGCCTCTGATATTCAAAAGGTTGAGGCGTTTCTGTGACTTATTCTTGTCCGCGACGAGGTTTACTTTAGCAGCCATATCCCCTTTTGCTGTATCATGGGGACGGTGATTTCCTCGCGGGTGGAATCGTTGAAAGAGAGTAGGAGAGAGGCGTAGACGACGTGCTGGCAGGTGCCGTTTTGTAGGCGAATGGAGTCGCGTCGGGGAGGGTTTTGCGACAGCTCAATGGCTGTCAGACCGCCGTGTCGTCGCTGGATGTCCCTAAGATATTGCTGGTAAGTCTCTTTCAGTTGCTCGCGATAGTCGGCGGGGAGGGAGTCGCTTCCTGCCTTGGCTGCTAACAGTCCGTCGGGGTAGCCCTCTAAAATGCGGTTGTAGTAGGATAGGGCGGCTTGGGCGGCTTCTTCCTCGGGAGTCGGCTTTGACCCGCAGGCAAGCAGGAACAAAGAGACAATCAGGTAAAGGGGCAGAACCTTTGCCGAACGCTTTACCTGATGATGTAAACTTGCCTGCATGGATGCATCTGTTTATTTCTGCCTGATAAAAACGTTGATGGGGGTGCCAGTCAGCGTCCAGTTATCGCGCATCTTGTTCTCCAAGAAGCGACGATAGGACTCCTTGACGTACTGCGGCAGGTTGGCGTAGAACACGAAAGTGGGTATTTGGGTGTCAGGCACCTGCGAGACGTATTTTATCTTGATGTACTTGCCCTTGATGGAGGGTGGGGGTGTCTGCTCGATAATGGGCAGCATGATTTCGTTGAGCTTCGATGTTCCAATCTTGATTTTGCGGTTCAAGAACACCTGTTTAGCGGTCTCCAGAACCTTGAAGATACGCTGTTTGGTGACGGCAGAAGCGAAAATGATGGGAAAATCGACGAAGGGAGCCATGCGTTCGCGGATGGCCATCTCGAAAGTCTTAATGGCTATGGGCGACTTATCCTCTACCAAGTCCCACTTGTTGACGACTACTACGAGGCTCTTGTTATTCTTTTGGATGAGCTGAAAGATGTTCATGTCCTGCGCCTCAATGCCTCTGGTGGCATCTATCATAAGGATGCAGACGTCGGAATTCTCAATGGCTCGGATGGAGCGCATGACGGAGTAGAACTCTAAGTCTTCAGTTACCTTGTTCTTACGGCGGATGCCAGCGGTGTCGACCAAATAGAAATCGAAGCCGAACTTGTCGTATTTAGTGTAGATAGAGTCGCGCGTCGTTCCCGCAATGTCCGTTACGATGTTTCGGTCTTCGCCGATGAAAGCATTGATAATGCTCGACTTGCCGGCATTGGGGCGTCCCACTACGGCAAAGCGCGGCGTTCCGTCCTCAAGGTCATCTACGTCGTCAGTATTCAGCTTCGTCAGTATGAAGTCCAGCAAATCGCCCGTACCAGAGCCTGTAGCAGCACTGACACAATAAGGGTCGCCAAGTCCTAACTTATAAAACTCGTACTGTCCATACAAGTCTTTGCCGTCGTCGGCCTTGTTAGCCACCAACACAACGGGTAACTTGGAGGTGCGTAGGATTCTTGCTACGTCTTCGTCGAGGTCGGTCAGTCCGTTCTTGATGTCTACGAGAAACAGCACTAAGTCGGCTTCCTCAGTAGCCACGATGACCTGCTTGCGAATCTCCTCCTCGAAGATGTCGTCTGAATTGACTACCCAACCGCCTGTGTCTACGACGGAGAACTCGCGGCCGTTCCATTCGCACTTGCCGTATTGGCGGTCACGGGTGGTGCCTGCCTCGTCGCTCACAATGGCGCGTCGGCTGTTCGTCAGTCTGTTAAACAATGTGGACTTGCCTACATTTGGTCGTCCTACTATCGCTACTAAGTTTCCCATATATTATTTGTGTGTAAGTGGTTGCTTGCCCTTATTCGGGGTTATAGCCAAACGAGTTTAATTTACGCTGCGATGACCGCCAGTCTTTGTCTACTTTGACGAAGGTCTCCAGATAGATAGGCTTGCCGAAGAACTTCTCAAGAGACTTGCGCGCCTCGGTAGATACCTTTTTCAGTGCAATGCCTTGATGTCCGATGATGATGCCCTTTTGCGACTCGCGCTCCACGCAGATGACGGCGTTAATATGGATGCGCTTCTCCGTTTCAGAGAACCGCTCGACACATACCTCTACTGAATAGGGTACTTCTTTGTCGTAGTAAAGGAGAATCTTCTCGCGGATAATCTCTGAGACAAAGAAACGGGCGGGCTTGTCCGTCAGTTGCTCTTTGTCGAAGTAAGGCGGTGAGTCGGGCAATAATTCTTGAATACGCTTCAGCAGCATGTCCACTCCAAACTTGTTCTTCGCCGAGATTGGCAGTATCTCTGCATTGGGCAACAGCGTGTGCCAACGGCTGACAATGTCGCCGAGTGAATTGTCGGAAGCATGGGCATCTCCGCCTAATTCGTCAATTTTATTGACCAGCAGGATGACGGGAATCGTCATCTTCTGCACCTTCTCCAGAAAATCCATGTTCTTTTCTGGGTTCTCTATTACGTCAGTGACGTAGAGTAACACATCGGCATCCTGTAGTGCCGACTCAGAGAAAGCGAGCATCGACTCTTGCAGCTTGTAGTTAGGCTTCAACACCCCAGGGGTGTCGCTAAACACAATCTGCATATCGGGAGTATTGACAATGCCCATGATGCGGTGGCGAGTGGTCTGCGCCTTGAATGTTGCAATCGAAATACGCTCACCAACCAATTGGTTCATGAGCGTACTTTTACCTACGTTGGGATTGCCAACAATGTTTACGAATCCTGCCTTATGCATGCTGTTTCATGTTTTCAAGCGGAAGTTGCTATTTCACTTCCCGTTTCCGTCATACGCCCACTTGTAGTAGCTGGCTCCGTGAACAAAGCCTGCACCGAAAGCAGTCATAATGATGTTGTCGCCTTTCTTCAGCAAGTGCTCGTTCTCCCATAACGCCAGAGGAATGGTAGCTGCCGAGGTGTTACCGAAGTGCTCGATGTTCACCATCACCTGCTCCATTGGAAGTTCCAGACGTTTGGCGACAGCTTCAATAATACGCAAGTTGGCCTGATGAGGTACTACCCACGTGATGTTGTCCTTATTCAGCCCGTTGCGCTCGGCTATGAGGGCACAGTCGTCGCTCATGCTGCTCACGGCGTAGCGGTACACCGTGCGTCCCTCTTGGTAGAGGTAGTGCAGACGGTGGTCTACGGTGAAGAAACTGGGAGGACAAACAGAGCCGCCAGCCTTCAGATGTAAGAAGGGCAGACCCTTGCCGTCGGCACGGAAGTAAGAGTCCATTACGCCGATGTTCTCCTCTTGAGTGCCCTCTACCAACACTGCTGCGGCACCATCGCCAAATAGCGGACAGGTGGCGCGGTCCTTGTAGTCTACCACGCTGGACATCTTGTCGGCGCCGATGACGATAATCTTCTTGTAACGGCCACTTTGAATCATGGTTCCTGCCACGTCAAGTGTATAGAGGAATCCACAGCAAGCCGCCATGAAGTCGAACGCAAAAGCATTCTTCAGACCAAGTTTACCCAGCACGATGCTGGCGGTGGAGGGGAATTTATAATCAGGCGTAGACGTAGTGACAATGACTGCATCGATGGTATCTGGGTCGCAGCCGGTCTTTTGCAGCAGTTGTCTGGCAGCCTTACGGGCCATATAGCTGGTGCCCAGACCTTCCTCGGTGAGGATGCGGCGTTCCTTGATACCTACACGGGTCATAATCCACTCGTCATTGGTGTCGACCAAGCGCGACAATTCCTCGTTGTTGAGGACATAGTCGGGCACATAGCCGCCAATGCCAGTGATTATCGCATTGATTTTGCTCATTATTCAGTTGCTTCGTCCATAACGATGGCAATCTTGCCACGATAGTAGCCGCATGTGGGGCATACGGTGTGGTAGATGTGATAAGCACCACAGTTGGGGCATACTGCCAATGTGGGAACTACTGCCTTGTCATGTGTACGACGTTTCGCGGTACGAGTCTTCGATTGTCTTCTTTTAGGATGTGCCATAATGATTTACTATTTTACAATTTACTTTTACTAATTTACGACTTACTTTTTAATTTCAGCAGTGCACTCCAGCGTGGGTCTACCGCGTCTTCTGCCTCCTCTTCGCTGCTTCGGGCAGCGCCGCTCAGCTCATTGAGCTTTTGCGTCATCGCACTATTGCATTTCCCAGGTGCATGAACGTGCTTGATGGGTATAGCCAACATGATAAACTCATAGGTGAACCATGCAATGTTGAGTATTCCTTCGTTCTCGTCAATGGTCACGGTGTCACCGTCTTCGCTGTATGTGTCGCCCAGCTTTACCATCAGGCAGTTGTCTGTTGCGATGGGCTGCTCCATGTCGTCCAGACAGCGGTCGCAGGTCACAGTGACAAAACCCTCGGTGTGGAATTGGAGGTCAAAAAAGCCGGCCATCTTGCGTATAGACACCGACACATGCAAGTCTCCGTGTTCCAGTTGTGAGCCGTCCAGAGCCGCGAAATAGTCGTCGTTCAGGTCATATTCCAAAACCAAATGGTCTTCTTTCAACCCTTTCAAGTCTATCTTCATCGTCTCCAAACTACACATAGTGATGCTTCATTTGGGGTGCAAAGTTACAAAGAATTTGTGAATTACGGCTTACGAATTACGTTTTTTTTGCTTTTTCGCTACAAAAGGCCGATTCCTTGTTGCTAATTTTGCACACTGTCAGCTACTTGTGTGCAACGAAATGGTGCAGCTTGCGTAAGGCCTTGTTGCGAATCTGGCGTACCCGCTCCCGCTTCAAGCCTAATTCTGCGCCAATCTCCGCCATAGTCTGACGTTCACGACCTATGCCGAAATAACGGCGAATGATGGCTTGTTGGCGGTCGTCAAGCAGGCTCACGCCTTCTAACATGTCATCGCTGAGCGTCAACTCAGTGTTGGCATCGGCTCGTGGAGCATTTGTGTCCTCTAAAACGTTGAGCAGCGTATAATTATTGCGGCTTCCGCGAGGCAGCGACTCGTCCGTCGAGCGAACTTCCGTCTGAGTGTCCAGTCGGCCGATAGCCTGTTCTATAGCCTGTCGGATATAGGGAGCCGCAAAAGTGACAAAAGGCTTCCCCCGTGAAGGGTCAAACTTTTGCGCCGCTCTCATCATGCCGATGGTGCCCTCGTTGATAAGGTCGTCCGTTGACAGGATTTCGCTCTTATATTGTCTGGCTAACGTAATGACGTAGCCTAAGTTCTCCGTTATCAGTTTGTTTGTCTCTGCCATTGTTTAGCCGTTAAAATAACGAAAGGGTGTACAGATATACCACAGCGGCGGGAATAGCCAGCAGTGATGAGTCGAAGCGGTCGAGCATGCCACCGTGTCCCGGCAGGATGTTGCCCGAGTCTTTTATGCCGAGCGTGCGTTTAAACAGGCTCTCCACCAAGTCGCCCCATGTACCGAAGACCACCACGACGAGTCCCAGCCCCATCCATGCTAAGGTGCTCAACATCCCGTTGTCCAGATACTCGCCGACAGCCCATGCGGCAGCCAACACAAATACGGCACCGCCAACGGAACCCTCCCACGACTTTGCCGGAGAGATGCGGGGGAACAACTTGTGTCGTCCCAATAGTGAGCCGACGCAGTAGGCTCCTGTGTCATTCAGCCATAGGAATACGAAAACACTCAAAGGCAATAAGGTGTTGAATGTCACTCCTCCCTGTGGCGTAGCGTTGAATGCCAGCACATTGAGTAGTGAGAAAGGAAGTGCGATGTACATCTGCGACAACATGGTGTAAGCCCAGTCTGCAATGGGGTCTTCCTGTTTCATGTACAACTCGGCTACCAGCAGGTAAATAATGGTGATGAGGTAGGGTATGAACACCACCGACTTTGCCACTCCTGCGTAAACGTCACTACAAAAGTAGGTCATCGCATAGAAGAAATAGACGGCAGCCACCGTAGAAATAAAACGGTTAACGGTAATGTTTGGCCGTTGGTTTACTAATCCTGTAAACTCCCAGACAGTCAGTCCCGTGATGATGCCGAACAGCAGTACCATCGCCTCTGGGCGCATAAAGCTGGCCACGATGGCGGCTACGAAGATGATGCCTGTGATGGTTCGTACAATGAGATTCTTCATATCCTTTAGTTATTTCGTCTCGTTACTCTCCGCGTTCTCTGGTGTCTCTTTGTGCTCCGCACTGTCTGTTTCCGTCGTTTCCGGCAAGAGTCCCAACTCCTTGGCCCTTCTCTCGGCCATCGCCTCGGCCTCTGCGCGCTGCTGAGCCTCGATGAGTTCTTCCGCACGGCTTGTCCAGGGGCGTTTGCCGAATATCTCCTCTACGTCGTCGGCAAAGATAACCTCGCGCTCCACCAATAGTTGGGCCAGTTTTGCGTGCCCCTCTTTATGTTCTGTCAGTATTTGCTTGGCGCGCTCATACTGTGCTGTCACCATCTTCAGCACCTCGTCGTCCATAATCTTGGCCGTCGTTTCCGAGTAGGGACGCTGGAAGCTATACTCATTGTTATTATAGTAGCACAGGTTAGGCAATTGTTCGCTCATGCCCGCATACGCCACCATTCCGTAGGCCTGCTTTGTCGTGCGCTCCAAGTCATTCATGGCTCCTGTCGAGATATGTCCGATAAACAATTCCTCGGCGGCACGTCCGCCCAAGAGCGAGCACATCTCGTCTAACATAGCCTCTTTGGTCTGTAACACTCGTTCCTCGGGCAGATACCAAGCGGCTCCAAGAGCCCGTCCGCGAGGCACGATGCTGACCTTCACCAACGGATTGGCAAACTCGGTGAACCACGAAATGGTAGCGTGGCCAGCCTCATGGATGGCTATCGAACGTTTCTCGTCTTCTGTCATGACCTTTGTCTTCTTCTCCAAGCCGCCGATGATACGGTCTACGGCATCCAAGAAGTCCTGCTTGCCCACTTTGGGACGGTTGTGTCGGGCCGCAATCAGCGCCGCCTCGTTACACACGTTGGCAATATCGGCACCCGAGAAGCCTGGTGTCTGGCGGGCAAGGAAATCAACGTCCACCGTCTCGTCCAACTTCAAGGGCTTCAGATGTACGTTAAACACCTCCTTACGTTCGTTAAGGTCGGGCAGGTCGACGTGTATTTGGCGGTCGAAACGGCCTGCACGCAACAGGGCAGAGTCTAACATGTCAGCACGGTTGGTAGCGGCCAAAGTGATGATACCACTATTCGTACCAAATCCGTCCATCTCCGTCAGCAGGGCGTTCAGCGTATTCTCGCGCTCGTCGTTACCTCCCATTGCAGGATTTTTGCTACGGGCACGGCCTACGGCGTCTATCTCGTCGATGAATATGATACATGGTGCCTTCGACTTCGCTTTCTCAAAAAGGTCACGCACGCGGCTGGCACCCACGCCGACGAACATCTCGACGAAGTCGGAACCCGACATCGAGAAGAACGGCACGCCAGCCTCGCCGGCCACCGCCTTGGCCAATAGTGTCTTACCCGTCCCCGGAGGGCCTACTAACAAGGCGCCTTTGGGGATTTTTCCGCCCAAGTCGGTATATTTCTTCGGACTTTTCAGAAAGTCCACAATCTCTTGCATCTCCTGTTTGGCACCAGCCTGTCCCGCAACGTCTTTGAACGTAATGCCCAAGTCGCCGCCCTTTTCGTACATCTGAGCCTTCGACTTGCCCACGCTGAAAATGCCTCCGCCAAAGCCGCCTCCTCCCGAGCCTCCGCTCATCCGCCGCATGATAAACATCCACAGCATGATGAGGCCGCCAAAGAACAGAATGTTCGTCAGCAGCGAACTCAGAAACTCGCTCTCCTTCGAGTTGTCGTAAGAATACTTGCCGTTGAAGTGCCCCTCCTCGCGCATCTTGTTCACAAACTGCTCCACTTGGTCTGTGCTACCGATGCCCACAGTGACGCTGGGATTCTTGCCCGTCTGCTGGACGTGCTGATGAAACACGTCATAGATGTGCTCCGGCTTGACATACATCTGTAGCGTTCCGGCGTGTTTGTTCACGACAATCTCTCGCGCATAACCCTTCGCAACCATCGTCTTGAAGTCCGAATAGGAGGTCTCCGTCTTTACGCTCGAATTCTCAGCCCCACCGTTGGTGTACCAGAAAGCTATCAAGCCGAGAATCACCAAGCCGTAAATCCAGTTCATGCTGAACCGAGGCCCACCGCCTTGAGGCTGCTGCGACTTGTTCTGCCGCCTGTTCCTCTGGGGCTGTTGCGCCTTGTTCGTCCGCTTATTCTTTTGTTGTCTTTGTTGTTCCATTTGCTCCTTAACTTTTTTACCTATTAGTCCAAATCGGGTACCTCCGTCACCGCAGCATCGTCCCACAGATGCTCCAAGTCGTAGTACTGGCGCACGTCGGGCAGGAAGATGTGCACCATCACGTCGCCATAGTCCATAGCTACCCACTGGGCGTTCTCCAATCCCGCCACCTGTGCAGGCTTCTCGCCCAACTGCTCGCGGGCCATGTCGCCCACCGACTCAGTGATGGCCTCCACTTGGGCAGGCGACGAGCCTTGACAGATGATAAAGTAGTTGGCGATGGCTCCCTCCAGCCCCTGCAGGTCGCA
Source organism: Prevotella sp. (assembly GCA_022511045.1). Classification (GTDB taxonomy): domain Bacteria; phylum Bacteroidota; class Bacteroidia; order Bacteroidales; family Bacteroidaceae; genus Prevotella. The sequence goes on along the minus strand of JAFLSF010000032.1, from coordinate 291 downwards.
CACCACAATGCGCTGACCTTTCTTCTCTTGTATCGCCTGTATAATCGTTTCTACTAATTCCATGCTTAACTCAAATTGACTTGCAAAGATAGCGCAAATATCCAAGATTAGAGACAGAAAGCGCGTTTTTTTGCGCTTTTTAATAAAAAAAGCAACGTTTTCTTTGCTGATTCGGAAAAAAATACTACCTTTGCACCCGCAATTCAAAAATTGCTCCTCGCAAGAGAGAAACATAGTGGGGTATGGTGTAATGGTAACACTGCAGATTCTGGTCCTGCCTTTCCTGGTTCG
>JAFLSF010000031.1 GCA_022511045.1 Prevotella sp. | reverse complement strand
GTCCGCACCATGAGTGTGCTTACTCCGCACTGTGAGTCCGGATAGTCCGCACTATTGGTGCGCATACTCCTCGTTCGTCTTCCGCACTATTGCTAAACGGTGTTCTGCGGATGATAGTCGATGAAGGCTTTAACGTTTGCTATAGCTGTGTGGAGTAGGCGTTGGCGGGCTTCGCGGGTTGCCCATGCAATGTGGGGGGTGATATAAGCATTTGGGAGTCGAAGAAGCGGGTTGTCGGGCTTTGGCGGCTCCTCAGCTAGTACGTCTGCGCAATAAGCGGCTATGCGTCCTGCTTTCAACGCCTCGGCGACATCAGTCTCGTTTATCAATAGTCCCCGTCCTGTGTTGATGAGAATAGCCGTCGGTTTCATCTGTTGAATGGTGGCGGCATTGATAAGGTGGCGGGTATCGTCGGTAAGGGGGCAGTGCAGCGAAATAACGTCGGACGTGGAGAGCAAGTCACTAAGGTCTGCTTTCTGAATATTGGTAGGCAGGGTGTCGGCTGGCTTGCTTGTAAGGGCTTTCACTTTCATGCCAAAAGCGAGGGCTATGTGTGCTACCCGTAGTCCAATGTTTCCAAGTCCGACGATACCGATGGTCTTGCCTGCCAACTCCGTCAGACTTGTGTCCCAATAGCAGAAGTCTGGACTTTTGCTCCATCGTCCGTCTCGGTTCTGCTGTGCATAATATTCCGTGCGATTAGTAATTGTCAGCAAATGTGCAAACACCATCTGGGCTACGCTCTCGGTACTATAAGCGGGAACATTCGTTACAATGATGTCTCGCTCACGAGCGGCTTCTATGTCCACGACGTTGTAGCCCGTTGCCAAAACCCCAATGTATCTGAGTTGCGGCAATTGTGCGATTTCCTTCCGTCCGAGGAAAACCTTGTTGGTAAGCACTATCTCTGCTCCCGAGGCTCGCTCAATTGCAGACTCTGGCGTTGTGCGGTCATATATCGCTACATCGGCCAACTCTCCTAACTCCTTCCACGACAAATCGTCGGAGGTAACTGCATATCCATCTAATACAACTATCTTCATAATGCCCTGTCCTATAAATGTAGGCACAAAATTAGCTATTTCCATTCAATTATAATGTATTATCCGCCATTTTTCAGCCTTATTTGAGAAATATTAGCAGATAGTCAATTCGATGCGTGCAAACGTTAAATAATACTAACGCCGTACATAAAGACAAAAGACAGAGCGGATTAGTTCGTGGAAAATTCGTACCTTTGCAGCCGATTTGGTCTGTTTTGGCTCAAAGAAGCTGTTGCACGAGGCAACACGCCAGGCAGAAAAACCCGTTTAAACAATTAAAACAAATGTACGCAATTGTAGAAATCAACGGTCAGCAGTTTAAGGTCGAGGAGGGTAAAAAGCTCTTCGTGAACCACATGAAAGAGGTGGAGGCCGGTACAACTGTTGAATTCGACAAGGTACTGCTTGTCGACAACGAAGGCTCAGTACAGGTAGGTGCACCCACCGTAAGCGGTGCTAAGGTAGTTTGCGAAGTGGTTAATCCGCTCGTAAAGGGTGAAAAGGTTATTGTTTTCAAGATGAAGCGCCGCAAGGACTATCGCAAGAAGAACGGTCACCGTCAGCAGTACACCCAAGTTGTAGTAAAATCAGTAATCGCTTAAAAACTTAGGAGGAACACATTATGGCACATAAAAAAGGTGTAGGTAGTTCTAAGAACGGCCGTGAGAGTGCAGCTCAGCGACTGGGCATAAAGATTTATGGCGGTCAGAAAGTCGTTGCCGGCAACATTATCGTTCGTCAGCGCGGCTCTAAGCACAACGCAGGTAACAATGTGGGTATGGGTAAGGACGACACGCTGTATGCACTGGTAGACGGAACGGTACAGTTCCACAAGGGTAAGCGCGACAAGAGTTACGTCTCAGTAATCCCTGAAGCACAAGCCTAAGAGAACAAAACAAATAATTTATTCCAAACAAACAAGAAAAGGGAGTCGCAGAGCGATTCCCTTTTTCTGTCTCCCCGACCTATAGCGATAAAGGCAATGCCCAAGATAAGGGGGTAGGGTGGGAGGTGGATTTACATAATGAGTTTCAAAATCTGTTTGTCGGAGGCGTCTGGCAGGAGGGTGCGGAAGTGGGCGTGGAGACGCTGGAAAGACTCCTCGGGCGAGCGGGAACACAGACAAGCGTCGTGACCATGCAATTGCTCGGGGGTGGTGAGTAGTGCCCAGCCCCAGCCGTATTCGCGGCCATGCTTGTCAGTGGGATAGATAAAATCCTCGGTGACAATGCGGCAGGCCATTTGTAGTCGGGTGACGTAGGCATCAAATTTGCTGCGCATCTTGGGGCCTGTGAACCCGCAGAGAGCACGGAGCTCACGTGTTATCAGACTGCCTTGTTCTTGCAATGTAAGCAGGATTGCCTCCTCGATGGAACCCTCGGCGGGAGCAGGGTGGAGGCTGCGGCGGTAGTTGCAGAAGTCGGGCCACCACTGGCGACTGATAAATCCAGCCTTGCCTGCAAAAAACTTTCCGTAGACACAATTGCCTTCGGAGACGATGGGACCCTTCCATTTCCACAAAGGCCAGTCCCAGCCGCCATCTGGAAATACCACATAGCGGCAGTCGTCAGTCACCATCTCCTCAGCCGAATAGCCGCTAATGCCGCTATTGAGGAGGGGTAAGAAACCTATCTCTTGTATTAGTTCTGTCAGTTGTGCAGAACTGTATATCTCTTGTCGTTGCTTCATACTGTTTTAATATGGTTGGTGCAAAGGTACTAATAAGCGTGCAAAAAGCCTTAGAAAATTTTGGCTTTTCTCTCGTTTTTTCGTAATTTTGCATCCTAAAATTAAAGGAATAGCTATGTTTGAGAGTTTAAGTGACAGGCTTGAACGGTCGTTCAAGATACTGAAGGGTGAGGGCAAAATCACTGAAATAAATGTTGCGGAGACGCTGAAGGACGTGCGTAAGGCACTGTTGGATGCTGACGTGAACTATAAGGTAGCCAAGCAGTTTACCGATACCGTCAAGCAGAAAGCTTTGGGCATGAATGTGCTGACGGCCGTGAAACCCAGCCAACTGATGGTGAAGATAGTGCACGACGAGCTGGCAGAACTGATGGGTGGTAAGGCCGTAGAACTGAATCTGGAGGGTCGCCCTGCCATCATTCTGATGTCTGGTCTTCAAGGTTCTGGTAAGACGACGTTCTCGGGCAAGCTGGCTAACCTGCTGAAGACACGCAAGCACAAGACTCCACTTTTGGTGGCCTGTGACGTTTATCGCCCTGCTGCTATTCAGCAGTTGCACGTGGTTGGCGACTCTGTGGGCGTTCCCGTCTATTCGGAGCCCGACAATAAAAACGTGGTGGAGATTGCGCAAAACGCTATCAAGGAGGCGAAGGCCAAGAATTATAATGTGGTCATCATTGATACGGCGGGTCGACTGGCTGTAGACGAGGAGATGATGACGGAGATTGCTACGCTGAAAGAGGCTGTCCAGCCAGATGAGACGTTGTTCGTAGTCGACTCAATGACTGGTCAAGATGCTGTCAATACGGCCAAAGAGTTTAATGACCGTTTGGACTTTGATGGCGTAGTGCTGACGAAACTAGACGGTGATACTCGCGGTGGTGCAGCACTTTCTATTCGCACCGTTGTAACAAAGCCCATCAAGTTTGTAGGAACGGGCGAGAAGATGGAGGCGCTGGACGTGTTCCATCCAGAACGTATGGCCGACCGTATCTTGGGTATGGGCGACATTGTTTCGCTCGTCGAGCGTGCCCAGCAGCAGTTTGACGAGGAGGAAGCCAAGCGCCTGGAGAAGAAGATTCGTAAGAATAAGTTCGACTTCGACGACTTCATGAATCAGATACAGCAGATAAAGAAGATGGGTAACATCAAAGACCTTGCTTCGATGATTCCTGGTGTTGGCAAGGCGCTGAAAGATGTTGATATTGACGACAACGCTTTCAAGGGTATTGAGGCTATTATCAACTCAATGACGCCAAAGGAGCGACAGAATCCCGACATCATCAATCAAAGCCGTCGCCTGCGTATTGCCAAAGGAAGTGGTACAAAACTGGAGGAGGTGAACCGTTTGATGAAACAGTTTGACCAAACGCGAAAGGTGATGCGTATGATGACTGGTGCGGGTTCGTCGAAGATGGCACAGATGGCGGCGGCCATGAAGATGCGCGGCGGAATGCCGAAGTTTTAAACTCGTAAAGTCTTTATGAGTGTCCTAAAAGAAAAAAGAAGAAAGGTATGCAGTTAATTGACGGAAAAGCAACAGCAGCTGCCATCAAGGCGGAGATTGCTGAGGAGGTAAAGGAGATAGTAGCTCGTGGTGGCAAGCAGCCCCATCTGGCAGCAGTGCTCGTAGGCCACGATGGTGGTTCGGAAACTTATGTGAAGAATAAAGTGTTAGCTTGCGAGGCCTGTGGCTTCAAGTCTACTCTTATCCGCTATGAGGCTGATGTGACAGAGGAGGAACTATTAGCATGTGTAGACAGGTTGAATAATGATGCCGATGTTGACGGATTTATAGTCCAGTTACCTCTGCCCAAGCACATTGACGAGCAGAAAATCATAGAGGCAATTGAGTATCGCAAGGATGTTGATGGCTTCCATCCTATCAATGTAGGTCGTATGGCCATAGGACTTCCTTGTTTCATTTCTGCAACTCCACTGGGTATTATTACCCTATTGAAGCGTTATAACATTGAGACTTCTGGTAAGAAATGTGTTATTCTGGGACGCTCCAATATCGTAGGTAAGCCTATGGCACAACTCATGATACAGAAACAGTATGGCGATTCTACCGTTACTGTCTGTCATTCTCGTTCAAGGACACTTAAGGAAGAGTGTCGCCAAGCTGATATTATTATTGCTGCTATTGGTCAGCCCGATTTTGTCACAGCAGATATGGTAAAACCTGGGGCTGTCATAATTGATGTGGGTACTACCCGTGTTCCTGATGCAACTCGTAAGAGTGGTTTCCGACTGAATGGTGATGTAAAGTTTGACGAGGTAAGTCCTCTCTGCTCTTATATCACACCTGTGCCAGGTGGCGTAGGTCCTATGACTATCTGCTCGCTGATGAAGAATACACTGGCAGCAGGCAAGAAGGAATATTATAAATAAAAGGGCAGAAAACAATCATCAGAGAGGTGACTACTGCGGAGGAATATTATCAGCAGGGAAATGCTTACAGGAAACAGGAGCGTTGGCAGGATGCTATCAATTGCTACCTGCAAGCGATAGAATTAGATGCGGATAGTCCTGCGGTAGAGGCCAAGCGGATGCTTGACGACATCCTTGCTTTCTACCATAAAGATACCTATAATCCCTAATATTGAGATAGGTTTTATTCTGCCTTAAAATATTGTTGCAACTCTGTTGAGGCGCTGCTTTCGTGATTTGGCAAATCGCGGATAATAACTCCGTGCTCCAATAAGACGATGCGGGTGGAAATATCAATCGTGTGTTGCAAATTATGGCTGCTGATGAGAATTGTTGCTCCCGTCTGATGGGCATAGTCAGTTATTATATGTTTGAGTAATAACTGACTTGTAGGATCAAGAAAGTTGAATGGCTCGTCTAAAATAACTAATTGTGGATGGCGCAGTAATGCAGAAATGATGCCCACTTTCATTTTATTACCTGCCGAAAGATTGCGTATAAGTTTCTTCTGGCCGAATATCTCCCCACCAGCAAATCGCTCGAATTGTGCTAACCGTTCGTCAATATCATTCTGCCTTAATCCTGTTATTTTTCCCAAGAAAGAGAAATATTCCTCGGGAGTGAGAAAGTCAATGAGAAATCCGTCGTCAATATAGGAGCCTACATATTGTTTCCAAGCCTCGCTATCGGCAGGGTTAATTTCCTCAGTATAATTCTCTAAAACATGGGTAGTCTCTGGGATAGGGGAGATGGCTGTCTTGAAAGTATAGGTGACGGCCCCTTCGTCGGCTTTCAGCAAATCAAGCAGCAAGCGAAAGAGGGTAGTCTTTCCTGCACCATTATTACCTACTAATCCCAAAATATCTCCCTCGTTCACAGTGAACGAGGGAATATTACAGGCTGTTGCCTCACCGAAACGCTTCTGGAGGTTGGTTATTGTAATCATAGCAGAGAATAACCTTTAACTATAATATTGGCAACTCCAATTAGTTTATACTAAACCGCGACCGTGACAGTTCTTGAATTTCTTGCCAGAACCACAAGGACAAGGGTCGTTACGGCTTGGCAACTTGTCCTTTACGATAGGAGTGCGTGGCTGTGGAGCACGAGTGTCTTGTGCTGCGGCAGCTGCTTGATTGGGGTCAGTCAGTTGCTCAGAACCTAATTGCTGTTTTGACTCTGTGTATTGCTGGCGTTGTGTGTGTTGCTCAGGTGCTGCTTCTTGCACTTGTCCCTGCATCTCTGGGATTTGGGCACGCATGAGGATAGATACAGAGCGATTATTCATCGTATTCACCATGTTGTCGAACAACTTGACACTTTCCAACTTAAAGATAAGCAATGGGTCTTTCTGCTCGTAAGAAGCGTTCTGCACAGAGTGTTTCAATTCATCCAGTTCGCGAAGGTTTTCTTTCCACGCTTCATCGATGATGTGTAGCAACATCTGTTTTTCAAATTCCTTTACTACCGACCGACACTCTGTTTCATAAGCCTCTTGTAGGTTACAAGCTATGTTATACATCTTGCGTCCGTCTGTCAAAGGAACAACAATACGCTCATACATCTGACCTTGATTCTCATATACCTGCTTGATGACGGGCATTGCTACCTCTTGGATGTGCTCCATCTTGCGCTTGAAGTTACCCATAGCGGCTTGGAACACTTCCTCGCAAAGCTGCTCACGATCTTTGTTGATGAACTCTTCGCTGGAGAAGGGAACCTCCATAGCGAAAATCTTAATGAATTGCTCTTTGCAGCCCTCGTAGTCGTTTGTTTCAATGATATTAACCACACGGTCCCAAATGGTATTTGAAATATCCATTCCGATACGCTCGCCCATAAGAGCGTGGCGACGCTTAGAGTAGACAACGGTACGCTGCTTGTTCATTACATCATCATACTCCAATAGGCGCTTGCGAATACCAAAGTTGTTTTCTTCAACCTTGCGCTGGGCACGTTCTACCTGTTTGCTAATCATTGGGCTCTCCAGCATCTCGCCTTCTTTAAAGCCCAGCTTATCCATAACTGTGGCTAAGCGCTCAGAACCAAACAGACGCATCAGTTTGTCTTCCAAAGAAATGAAGAACAGCGACGAGCCTGGGTCGCCTTGACGTCCAGAACGTCCACGCAACTGACGGTCAACACGACGGGACTCGTGGCGTTCTGTACCAATAATAGCCAGACCACCAGCAGCTTTTACTTCTGGCGACAGCTTAATATCAGTACCACGACCAGCCATATTGGTAGCGATGGTTACAGCACCCTTACCATTGGTTGACTGACCAGCCAAAGCCACAATATCAGCCTCTTTCTGGTGAAGTTTAGCATTCAATACTTGATGGGGAATTCCTTCGCGCTTGCCTGTCTCGGGATTGACATACATATCAAGCATACGGCTTAGCAACTCGGAAATTTCGACGCTGGTAGTACCTATCAATGTGGGGCGACCCATATTTCGCAAGCGAACCACTTCCTCAATGACGGCACGATATTTCTCGCGGGCTGTCTTGTAGATGCGGTCGTCCATATCGTTGCGGATGACGGGGCGGTTGGTAGGTATCTCTACAACGTCTAACTTATAGATGTCCCAGAACTCTCCAGCTTCTGTTGATGCAGTACCCGTCATACCTGCTAACTTGTGGTACATACGGAAATAGTTCTGTAAAGTAATGGTGGCAAAAGTCTGTGTGGCTGCTTCAACTTTAACGTGCTCTTTAGCCTCAACAGCCTGATGTAGTCCATCGCTCCAACGACGTCCCTCCATAATACGGCCAGTTTGCTCGTCGACAATCTTCACCTCGCCGTCAATAACTACATATTCGTCATCGCGGTTAAACATGCAGTAGGCCTTGAGCAATTGCTGTAGGGTGTGTACGCGCTCAGACTGGATGGCATAATGCTGCAAAGCTTCGTCTTTCTGATTGACACGCTCCTCGTCAGAAAGTTGGTCGTTGCCCTCAAGAGCTGACAATTGTGCTGCAATGTCTGGCAAAACAAACAGGTCTTTGTCGTTTACCTGATTTGCTAACCAAGCTGTACCTTTGTCAGTCAGGTCACAAGAATTCATTTTTTCATCGACCACGAAATATAAAGGTTCTACGGCCTCAGGCATGCGGCGGTTGTTATTCTCCATGTAGATGTTTTCCGTATTCTGCATACCCGACTTGATGCCGTCCTCAGAAAGGAACTTAATGAGTGGCTTGTTCTTAGGCATAGCCTTGTGGGAGCGGAACAACGAAAGGAATCCTTCTTCTAACAGTTTTTGGTCGTTTTTCTCACGACCCTCGGCAATCTTTTGCTTAGCTTTAGCCAAATATTGAGTTGCCAACTGACGCTGAACACCGACCAGTTTCTCCACCAGTGGCTGATATTCCTCAAACATTTGGTCATCACCCTTGGGAACAGGACCAGAAATAATAAGCGGTGTACGCGCGTCGTCTATCAATACAGAGTCAACCTCGTCGACAATAGCATAGTTATGAGCGCGCTGTACCAAATCGGCAGGAGATATGGCCATGTTGTCGCGCAGGTAGTCAAAGCCGAACTCGTTGTTCGTACCAAAAGTGATGTCTGCTTGGTAGGCTTTGCGGCGTGCCTCTGAATTTGGTTGGTGCTTGTCGATGCAATCAACAGAGAGACCATGAAACATATAAAGCGGTCCCATCCACTCAGAGTCACGCTTGGCCAGATAGTCGTTGACTGTTACTACATGAACGCCGTTACCCGTCAGCGCATTGAGGAATACAGGCAGAGTTGCGACCAGCGTTTTACCCTCACCAGTAGCCATCTCGGCAATCTTTCCTTGATGTAGCACAACACCTCCGAACAACTGCACGTCATAGTGCACCATTTCCCACTTCAAATCGTTGCCGCCTGCTGTCCAGTGATTGTGGTAGATGGCTTTGTCACCATCGATAGTAATAAAGTCCTTGCGAGGATCTGCGGCCAATTCGCGGTCGAAGTCGGTAGCTGTAACAACGGTTTCCTCATTTTCAGCAAAGCGACGAGCCGTTTCCTTGACAATAGCAAATACCTCGGCCATTACTTTGTTGAGGGCATCTTCGTAAATATCAAGAACCTCCTTCTCTAATTTGTCAATATGTGCGAAGATGTCTGCACGCTCATCAATAGGAGTCTCCTCTATGGTTGCCTTTAAACGTTCTATCTCAGCCTTTTGCTCATTAGCAGACGACTGGACTTGTTGCTGTAATTCCTTGGTGCGCTGGCGCAACTCATCGTTGGATAATTGCTGCATATTAGGATAGACAGCCTTTACTTGCTCAACGAAAGGACGAATGAGTTTCCTGTCACGAGATGCCTTGTCGCCAAACAAAGAGCGTAAAATCTGATTGAAGTTCATCTTATAATGTACAATTTAACAATTTACAATGTATATTTCCTATACCTTATTTTATAAAGCGAGTGCAAAGGTACGAAATAAATCACAATTCGCACTTCATAATTCACAATTATTTCGCCTAAGTTATTATATTTGTATACCAGTTTTGCATTTAGCACTCTTTTTGAGGTGAATATAGCTTTGTAACAGCAAAGATAGTGCCAAAACAATGATACCTTCAGCATAGTGCTGGAAAATGCTACCTATAAGAAAAGTGACAGACAAAAAAACGGTGATATACCAATAATAGGCCTCGCGGCTTTTGTGTATAGGCCTCACGGCGCTTGTGTATAGGCTTCGTTCGCCTTGAGAGCCTTTCTCACGCGCGCCCTTATAAACAGGCCATAGAAAAAGCCAAGGCAGAGGGTTGAGCAGCAGAAATTGTAGGTTGAGGCTGACGGTAGGATGTTGAGAGAACAACATTAGAAAGAGGACTATACCAAAAGTTCCCGTAATCAACATCAACAAAAGGTCCCACCACAAAAAAGCTCTTTTTTGCTTGAACTCAATGACAAAAAGGCAGACGCTTATGATAAGGAATACAAATGCACATTGCCAAGGGGTAAGGGGAAATCCCTCTTGTATAGTCTGTGTGCCAGCGGGTACGGCAATACGCAGAGTCTTGACTAAAGGTCGACGACCACCATCAGAAGCAAGAATCTGGGCATGATTAAAGTCATTCATCAGATTGGCTGGAAGGAACTCTTGCTGACGCATAGTGGTTGGTAAATCTGCCTTGAGGCCTAACAACAAATCATTGCCAAAACGCGACCAAGGATTGTTGCTGGTCATAGCGTGAATAGCTTTGCGATACGTTGTCGTATTGTGCTCATTCTCTGAATATTCTATTCTTCCGATGATGCTTTGCTCTATGATGTCTCGTGCCTTTGTTGTACAGTTATTATAAAAGTAGTTATAACGATATATTTTGTTTTCAGGAAGCATGTTTTCCGCCAATGCAAGACGTAGTTTCATCTTTTCTTCATTGGTCAAGTTGAGTACTTGTTCCGTTACCTCACTACCAAAACTTTTGTATTCTCTTTGGAACAAGTGATAGGAATAGACCCCTAATTCGTAGTCAGTAATGCCAAATACAAAGCGCAGAACGAAATAAGGTGCATGGAAGTTGAAGACGCCGTAATTGAAAGCAACGTCAATGCCGCCTGGTCGCAAGTCGTGATAACGAATGGCCGTATGTCCATAAAGGCTGTACACCTCGTCGTGAGGCTTGCAGGTTAACAGACTTATTTCAACAGAGTCCATTTCTGAGTTGGCGATTTCATCTGCTGCAACGGGTGTGAAGGACGTTAATAAAAGTACTGTTAAAACCCCTCTAAGAACTTTAAAAATGATTTTTAAATGTTTCACGATGCAAAATTAACCCATATTTTCCACTTATCGTGCGTTTATTTCGTTTTTTTTCAATAATTTTGCAAGCTGAATTAGAATTGATAAATGAAAATAGATGAATAAACGAATATTTGGAAGCCTGCTGGCGTGCTTGGTTGCCGTTCAGATAATAGCGCAGGAGAGCAGCACTTTGTCACCCTATAGTCAGTATGGCTTAGGTGTGTTGGCTGACCAGTCATTAGGCTTTAGTCGCGGTATGGGAGGATTGGGCTATGGTTTGCGTAATGGGCGACAAATCAATATGCAAAATCCTGCTTCCTATTCGGTAGTAGACTCGCTGACTATGTTGTTTGATATTGGTATGTCTGGCAAGATTACCAATTTCAAGGAAGGTGGTAAGAGTGTTAATTCCAATACGGGTAATTTTGACTATGCGGTGGCCTCTTTCCGCTTGTTTAAGAACGTGGGTTTGGGGGTAGGTATCGTTCCTTTTTCTAATATAGGCTACGACTATATCAGCATAGATAATTCAACGGGAACTATAGAAAGCTATTCTGGTGACGGTGGTTTCTCGCAATTGTTCCTCGGAGCAGGTTGGGAATTTGCCAAAGGATTCTCTTTAGGATTTAATTTGTCTTACTTTTGGGGAAAGTATGACAAATCTGTAACGGTTCAGAACAGCGACGGAAGTGCAAATGTCTTGACTCGTCAGTACTCTACTACGGTTAGGGATTATAAGTTAGACTTTGGCTTACAGTGGCAGAAATTGGTGAATCCCAATAATTTACTTACAATAGGTTTAACAACAAGTATAGGTCACAATCTTCATGCCAATGCTGATGTGCAGACCATTACGACAAACACAACGACAGGAGTCTCCAATATACCAGACCCTGCTGGCGTGGAGAATGCATTTAGCCTGCCTTGGGCTTTTGGTGTAGGGGCAACGTTGGTGCACAAGAAAAGTCTGACTGTTGGCTTTGATTATTCGTTGCAGAGATGGGGAGCATTGGACTATCCAGTCTATGATAGTCAGGGCTATTCTTTGAAAAATAATTACTACAACAACCGCCATAAGATTGCTGTTGGTTTAGGGTGGGTACCCAATCCTTTGAGTCGTAAGTTCTTCCAAGTGCTACAATACCGTATAGGCGCATCCTATGCTACACCTTATTATAAAATAAAGGGCACAGACGGCCCATCGGAACTGACTCTGAGTGCAGGTTTAGGTATTCCCGTATCTCGTTCTATGGTTCATATCAGTGGTCAGTGGGTACGTTCCGCAGCAGATAACTATATTACGGAGAATATGTTTCGCATTAGCCTCGGACTGACATTCAATGAACGTTGGTTTGCAAAATGGAAGGTCGACTAAGAGTCATATTTGTTTTCGTAATTGCTGTATGCCTTGGAGCATGCACAGAACAGAAGTCGCATACTGCACCAGCCATTCTTGACCGCGATTCTGTATCAATGATGGTCAGCTATGGAGTCAATACCTTGATTTCAGACTCAGGTGTTATCAAATATCGCATTGTTACGGAGCGTTGGGAAGTAAATACGGTCAAGAATCCGCCTCGATGGATTTTCGAGAAGGGTATATTTATGGAGCAATACGATAATACCTTTCATGTTGCAGGCTATATACAGGCTGACTCTGCTTGGTATTATGAACAACAAAAACTATGGGAATTGCGTGGACGCGTCTCTATCCGTAATGTCAATGGACTTTTCTTTCGTAGTGATGAGTTGTATTGGGACGGTATGAAACATGAGTTCTATTCTTATAAATTCTCGCGGATAATTACTCCCGAGCGCACATTGGAAGGTACTTATTTCCGAAGTGACGAGCAAATGGCACATTATGAGGTGAGCAACTCTGTAGGTTCTTTCCAGACAAACGATATGGAAGGTGATAATCATGACGACCAGACTACGACTACGCTCCAGTCTGACGGATCACAGCCAGTTAATAATAGTTCAGAAACTGCTATGCCAGAGGTCGTTCCGTCTATTCGTCCTGCTGCAACCAAAAAAGCCGCAACGCAAAAATCAAACTATCAACCATGACCAACTTAATCATAGGACTTATCATAACGATGATATTCTCGGCTTTCTTTTCAGGTATGGAGATTGCCTTTGTTTCAAGCAACCGTTTACGCGCAGAGATGGATCGTGATAAAAACGGCCTTTCTCAGCGGGCTATTGAGATTTTTTACCATGATCCCAATAATTTCGTATCAACGATGTTGGTAGGAAATAATATTGCTTTGGTTGTATACGGTATTTTGTTTGCACGCATTTTTGATGCGACACTTTTTTATTCATTGAGTGATGGGGCCAGAGTAACAGCCGACACGCTGCTGTCAACAGTTGTTGTATTGTTTACAGGCGAGTTCTTTCCAAAAACCGTTTTCAAGTCAAACCCAAATACCATGTTGACGATATTTGCCGTCCCAGCATACGTTTGTTATGTGTTACTCTACCCACTATCTCGTTTGGCCACCCTGTTGTCTCGAGGATTATTACGTATGGTCGGTGTTAGAATGCCCAAAGAGAGTGAAGGTAAGGAGTTTACTAAAGTGGACTTGGATTATTTGGTACAATCAAGTATAGATAATGCGAAGGATGACGAGGAGATAGAAGACGAAGTGAAAATATTTCATAATGCATTGGACTTTTCAGACACGAAGGTTCGCGATTGTATGGTTCCAAGAACGGAAATAGATGCCGTTGATATAGAGAGGTGTACGTTAGAGGAACTGAAAGCAAAGTTTATCGAAAGTGGACACTCTAAGGTGGTTGTATATCGAGAGGACATAGACCACATTATCGGCTATATTCATTCTTCGGAAATGTTTAAGCAAGTATCTTTGACGGCTCCCCGCCATTTAGAAGATATGCTCCAACAGATGCCTTTTGTACCAGAAACGATGGCTGCCCGCAAGTTGATGCACATTTTCCTACAGCAGAAGAAATCGCTGGGAGTAGTAGTCGACGAGTTTGGCGGAACCAGCGGTCTGGTCTCTCTGGAAGATATTGTAGAGGAGATATTTGGTGACATTGAGGATGAACATGATAACCAAAAATACGTTGCCCGTCAGTTAGAAGATGGTTGTTATATGCTTTCGGCTCGTCTCGAAATCGAGAAAGTGAATGAAATGTTCAATTTAGAGTTGCCAGAGAGTGACGAGTATATGACGATTAGTGGATTGATACTTCATGAGTATCAAAGTTTTCCCAAACTTAATGAAGTGGTGAAAATTGGTCGTTTTGAGTTTAAAATCATTAAAAATACAATGACAAAAATTGAACTTGTCAGGCTAAAAGTAACTGAATAGGGTATTTTTTCAGAAAAAGATGCCGCAGTTTCGGTGAAATTTTGTAATTTTGTCGGCTGAATCTGAAGATAATAAAATAAAATAATAAAAAACAAAGCATTAAACAATGGCAGCAATTGGAAAAATTAGAAGCTGGGGACCAGTACTCGCAACAGTAATTGGTCTGGCCCTTTTTGCATTCATTGCCGAAGAGATGTTCCGCTCTTGCGAGGCAACAGGTAACGAGCGTCGTCAGCAAGTAGGCGAAGTGTTAGGTAAGAAAATATCCGTGCAGGAATTTCAGACATTGGTTGACGAATTCCAAGAGTACATGAAGTTAGCCCAGAATCGCGACAACTTCTCAGAGGAAGAGTTGAACCAACAGAAAGACCAGGTATGGCAATTGTTTGTCAGTAGCACCATTATTGAGAACGAAGCCAAGAAGTTAGGTCTTACTGTTACCAATGAGGAGATGCAGAATGTTATGCGGGAAGGACAGAATCCCTTCTTATTGCAGCCTCCCTACTTGTTTGTTAATCAAGAAACTGGCCGTTTTGACGCTAACCAGCTCACCAAGTTTTTGGATGACTATAAGAAGATGCAGGCTCAAGGTGGCAACCCGATGGCAGACCAATACCAGACTATTTATAAGGTTTGGAAGTTTATGGAAAAGATGCTTCGCCAGCAGTTGTTGCAGGCCAAGTATAATTCTTTGCTGTCTCAGAGCATGCTGACAAATCCCGTTTCCGCCAAGATGGCTTTCGAGGCTCAGAACGAAGAGAGTAATATCCTGTTGGCTGCTGTTCCCTATAACTCCATTAAAGATGATGAGGTGCAGGTGAGTGATGCTGATTTGAAGGCAAAATATGATGAGCAGAAAGAGCAGTATCGTCAGTATTTTGAGACTCGCGATATTAAGTATGTAGACGTTCAAGTTGTAGCATCTAAGGCTGACCGTGACGAATTGATGAAGGCTATGCAGGATGCACGCCAGCAGTTAGAGAATGGAGTCGCTCCTGCAGAGGCTGTTCGCAAGGCTCAGTCGCAGATTGCTTATGTTGGTATCGCTGCTCAACGTAACGCTTTCCCCAGCGATATTGCTGCCAAACTGGATTCTATGCAAATTGGTCAAGTTACGGCTCCTTTTGAGACCGCCTATGACAACACCTTGAATGTCGTTAAACTCATCAATAAAGTACAAATGCCAGACTCTGTGGAATATCGCCAGATTAGCGTTGGCGGAACCTCTTTGGAGGATGCTCAGAATCGTGCAGATAGCATTTATACGGCTTTGAATAGTGGTGCTGATTTTGAGGCGCTGGCTAAAAAATATGATCAGACTGGCGAGAAGCTGTGGATGACTTCTGCTATGTATGAACGCATGCAAGCTATTGACCCCGATACTAAAGAGTATATTAACACACTGAACACCTTGAACACTGGTGAGGTGAAGAATCTTTCGCTGTCACAAGTCTGCCTCGTGTTGCAGGTAACTAACCGCAAAGCTTTTGTTACCAAGTACGATGTGGCTGTTGTGAAGCACGCTATTGATTTCTCTAAGTCTACTTATTCTACTGCTTATAACAAATTTAGCCAGTATGTCAGTGAGAACAAGACGCTGGAAGAATTGGAGAAAAACGCCCAGAAATACGGTTATACCGTACAAGAGCGCGACGATTTGTCAAGTAACGAGCATAATGTTGCAGGATTACGTTCAACTCGCGAGACGATGAAATGGATATTTGATGCCAAAGCTGGTGATGTTTCTCCGTTGTACGAGTGTGGCAATAATGACCATTTGTTGGTTGTTGCCCTTACAAAGGTACATCCGCAGGGTTATCGCGAATTTGAGAGTGTCAAGGATGATCTGAAGCAGCAGGTTGTTAAAGACAAGAAATTTGACAAGGCTGCAGAGAAACTTGCTGGAGTGAAGGCTATTGCTGATGCCAAGCAGAAGGGTGCTATTGTTGACAGCGTTCGTCAGATTACTTTCGCAGCTCCAGTTTATGTTCAGGCTGCTGGTTCTAGCGAAGTTGCGCTGAGTGGTGCTGTAGCAGGTGTGAAAGAAGGCCAGATGAGCCCCTCTGTAGTCAAGGGTAATGGTGGCGCTTACCTGTTCCAGGTACTCTCTAAGAAACAGCGTGAGGGTGCCAAGTTTGACGTAAAGCAACAGGCACAGCAAATGCAACAGCAGGCTCAGCAGATGGTTGGACGTTTTGCAATGAATGAATTGTATCTGAATGCTAACGTTGTTGACAAACGTTATCTATTCTTCTAAGAAGATTATAATATATAATATTTATTGCGCCACGCTGCCATGATGGCAGTGTGGCGTTTTTCAAAACAAGGATGGATAAGATATTAAGATTTGTATTCAGTATGTTTGGGGCGAGCCTTTTAGTGGTTCCCGCCCAAGCACAGAAAAAAGAAATAAACGAAGCCCGTACCATTATCAAGAGCGGACAGAAATTAGAACAGGCAGAGAAACTGATGATAGACCTGTTAGGAAAGAGTGCAGAAAACCGTCAAAATCTTAAAATATACGCAACATGGTATGACGCTGTGGAAGCACAGTATATTCAAGCTAACGAGAAACTTTATCTTAAGGAGAAATACGACACGGCAGCCTTTTTCAATCTGACGCGCCGTCTTTACGATATAGCTCAGTCGCTTGACTCTTTGGATGCTATGCCCGACAAGAAAGGGCGTGTTAAACCAGAATACAGGAAACGTAATAGTCAAACGTTAAATCAATTGCGGCCCAATCTGTATAGTGGGGGCATCTATCATTTTCAGCATACTCAGTATGACGAGGCGTATGATTTCTTCAGTCTTTATCTGGATGCTGCTAATCAGCCACTTTTTTCAGACTATCACTATGCAGAAACCGATTCGCTGATGCCTACGGCTGCATATTGGGCCACTCTGTGTGGTTATCGGCAAAATGATGCGGATAAGACACTGCATTATGCCAAGTTAGCGCAGGCCTATCAACCGAGAGCCCAATACGTATTGCAATATCAGTGCGAAGCGTACCTCCAGCAGAAGAATAAGGAGGGTATTTTGGAAACCTTGCGCGAAGGATTCCGACGCTATCCGTTATATCCCTATTTCTTCCCGAGACTGGCCGACTATTATACGACAGAAGGTCGCAACGACTCGCTGATGGTTATTGCCGAATACGGTCTGAGTGTCGATAGCGAGAACCCACTTTTTCTCTTAGCTAAATCGTTAGCCTTACTTAATACGGAGAAGTATGATGAGTGTATTGAGGTAAGCCTACAAATGATAGCAATAAACGATACCTTGCCCGAACCATACTATAATATTTCCACGTGCTACCTTAATCAGGCGCTCATGTTGGAAGAAAAGGGAGAGCCCCGAAAGTACCGCCAGCAGATAGAGCAGTTGTATGCTGACGCTCGTCCCTATTTGGAAAAATATCGGGAGTTAGTACCTAATGACAAGCAACGGTGGGCACCTGGTCTATACCGAATTTACCTCAATTTGAACATGGGTAGCGAGTTCGAAGAAATAGACCATCTGATGCGTGATTAACAAAGTGCCGCTTCGTTAACGACGAAGGTACGGTTTGTTAAAACTGAGCCTAAATCACTATTTTTGAAGGTAGAATTTCTCATATTCTTGCGCCACTTTGATGTAGTCATGGTGGCGTTTTACGTATTCAATGCTTTGGCGTTTAAGTTCTGGAATACGCTCGGGATGTAGTATCAATTGTTCTAATTCATGGTAGACACTCTCGTAGTTCGGTTCGACGTTGATTATGGGTCGAAGTTCGTTCTCATGAAGTATCTCATAATTCTCTGGCTCTCCGCCGCCCACGACGATAACGCCTTTCGACATGGCCAATAGGGCATTCATGGCGGGAGTATAACTATATAGCTGGTCAAGTAGTACGTCACAATTGTCCATCATGTGTTGATATTGAGCAAAGGGCACCCCTTCTGCCTTTAACAATTGTGTTTTTTCTGGATATTTTTGGCAAACATCTTCTAATGCTTTCAGCATAATGTCTGTTCCCTTGTAGGCGGAACGGTTTTTGCTGACGCCGATAAAGAAACGAATTGGGGACGTTTGGGAGGAACAAGAGATATGGCTGGACGGAGGGACATTAACATCATTTGGTAGACAAATCGGAAAGGGGATAAAATGGGTCTTGGTGGGAAATACTGGTTTATAGCAGATTTGGTATTCATAGAGGCCTGCAATGATGCCATCAGATGTTTCGGCTATTAGTCTATTAAGTTGTTCCTTAGCAGTCCCTATCCAATCGTTTTGCTCCTTGATGGCATTTTCATCGGTGCGTTGCTGTTGCCCAATATTAAAATCACTATATCGCAAAGGTTTAGCTTTAATACACGTACTGACCCAATAATAATCCATTCCAAATGCGCCCAAAAATACCTTTCTATTATGTTTGCGTAAATAGTGATAGAACATGAATAGACGCTCTGCCTTTAGTTCAAAAAACATCGGGTTGATGAGTTGCACCACATCATAGCCTCTCATTTTGGGTAGCAAAGTCCATAGCTTACATATCAACAGCACACCGCTTAACTTTCCTGACTTACGACTGACGTCAATATCACGCGGATAGTTTTTCCAGAAGTCCCCGTTTGATATGACAGTCACTTTATGACCAATGCCTCGTAAGCCTTCGGCTAGTGTATTGTGTACGTTACTATATTCACCGATGAGCAGTATTTTCATGGTCTCCTTTTAGCGTTCCTTGTTGAGTAATGGAAGAGTATTGAGCAAAACGGTGCGTCCTAGTGTTGTATTTGTCATTTTCCGGAACCATTTGTACTTTTGTGAATAATCGCGGTCGGGTAGAGGAAAAAGGCCTTCTGCATATAGTTCGCTAATCCGTTTTTCTAGTTCCTTACGTGAATGGGTCAATATAATTGTATTGTAGATATAGTCCATCGTTAGTTGTGCGACACGTCTTTGCAGGGCGAGGCGGTCATTGTTAGGCATACGGTCGGCCTTGATACTTAGACTCTTAATAACGCTTATAGTATCGTCCAGTCTTTTTTGTTTGCTCGTATCGTCTTTTTGATGGACAGCTGATGTCTTTCTTTTTCGGTAATAATAGGCTTTTGCATCCGTGAAATATAACACCTCTGCTCTCAATATTAGTTGTGCAGTAAATTCTTCATCTTCTGCGTAGCAAATGCCAGCAGTGAAATGTAACTTGCCTCTTATTGCATTACGGAATATACAACACCACGTTCCGCCTTTTAAATTATGATTTCGCATATACTCTGTGCCGTTGTACTTTTTGGGTTCACCAAAACCTTGTTTGATAGAGTTGTTTTGGGTGAAGTCAAACAGCACTATATCCACTTCTTCTTGTCCGTCACGGATGCAGTCCAAACAGTGCTCGTATGGGACTTGTAACAGATAGTCGTCGCCGTCAATGATTTGTATGTACTTTCCTTGTGCCATCTCGAGACCTTTGTTACGAGCCATGCTGACACCTGTATTTTTCTGCCGTACATAAATGATGTCGTCGCCATATTGCATCAGTCCATTCATTGGACTAACTTCAGAGCCGTCGTCTATGACAATAATTTCCCGTTCAGATGGACCTAGAGAGAGAGCCAAGATGCTATTGATACATTCGCAGAGCATGGGTACTGGTAAGTTGTAGTAGGTGACAATGAATGTCACTAATGGCTGGGAGCTTTGACGCAATGTATTGCTTTTGTTATTCTGCATAATGATTTGATTCCTAATATGTTATGGATGATCCCTTTTGCTTTGTGTCGCTTAGGAAGATTATTCGTATTTACTTTTCGTTTAGGTAGGATAATAGATGTTCCTCTCATCTGTTCCCATACATCAATCTGTATGTTTACCAGATACATGTAGTAAAGGTCGTCTATAGGCATACCGCTTGTTAGATGCGCCTCAAGCAATTGTGCAAGTCCTTGTCCGTCAGCATTGGCTGTGATTCCTTCTGGGTTTTGTGTGTAGTGATAACTCCCCATTGCGGTGGTTGCAATCCTGTGGGCTTTACGAAGAAGGAAGGGTAGGGTATAGACATCCTCGAAAATATGCCCTTTGGGGTATCTGACGGACTCAAATAGCTGGCGGCGGTAGATTTTATTCCAAGCGTAGGTGTGGGCGTATGCTTTTTCTTTGAGCCAATATTCATGGATGTTTGTGTAGACGTGGTCTTGCAGTTGTAGTTTTTCTGCAATACTATATTCCAATATGTCATTATTGCCCATGATGTCTATTAACGGCTGATAAGTGTCTGGAGACAGCCAATCGTCCGAATCGATAAAGGTGATTAACTCTCCCGTAGCAACGTCAATACCAGCATTGCGCGCATCACTTAATCCGCCATTGTCCTTGTGTACGACGCGGATTCTGTCGTCTTTCTTTGCCCATTCGTCGCACATAAACGGGCATCGGTCGGGAGAACCGTCATCAACCAAAACAACCTCCATGCCATCTTTCACTTGCTGGTTGAGCACACTCCTGACGCAACGATCAAGGGTAGTCTCTACATGATAGACGGGTATGATGACTGACAATTTCACGATACAAAGGTAGTGGAATTCGTGCGAATAACCAAATATATTTGGTTATTCGTGAGAAAATGCGTAATTTTGCAGCCGTTTACGCATAAAAATGAAAGAACGAGGCAGAGCCAGCTACTCTCATGTGCTGAAATATACCGGACTTTTTGGCGGCGTACAAGGTTTGATAATCCTTATCGGGCTTGTGCGTAATAAGGCTATGGCACTACTTTTAGGAGCAAGCGGTATGGGGTTTAGCGCACTGATGACGTCAATGCAGACTTTTGCCTCTCAATGTACTAACTTGGGTATTTCGTTTGGTGCAGTACCGCGCCTTTCAGGATATTATGAGCAAGATAATCAATATCGGCTGGAATACTATGTGATGGTAATACGTTTATGGAGTGTGATGGCCGCTATGCTGGGACTGATGTTCTGTTTGGTAGCCAGTTCTTTTGTCAACTATTGGTCGTTTACATGGGGTAACCATACGCTCCATTATGCCATGTTAGGATTTTCGGTGGCAATGATGGCTTTTACAGGTGGCGAAACTGCGATATTAAAGGCTACGCGACACTTGGGTTCACTTGCTCGTATTCAAATATATACAGCAATTGTTTCTGTGGTGTTTTCGTTGCCTTTATATTTCATCTGGGGACAATCAGGTGTTGTTCCATCGATTCTTCTGATTGCTTTGGCAACGATGGTGGCAACGATGATGTATTCTTACCGCTTTTATCCGTTTCGACTTAGTTTCAGACGTAGTTTGTTCAGCGAAGGTGCAGGTATGATTCGCTTAGGCTTGGCTTTTGTTGTAGCGGGGGCTGTCGGCAGTGCTTCGGAAATGATAATTCGCTCATTTCTAAATGTTGAGGGAGAGTTAGTTGATGTTGGTTTGTACAATGTGGGATATATGATAACGATTACCTATGCGGGCATGGTCTTTTCGTCAATGGAAAGCGATTATTTCCCACGTCTTTCGGCTGTCAGCAGCGATATACCTGCGACAAATGAGACTGCCAACAAACAGATGGAAGTGTCACTTTTGTTGTTGTCTCCCTTGCTGGTGGGCATGTTGATGTTCTTGCCTTTGTTGGTGCCTTTGCTTTTTAGCAGTGAGTTTCAGCCTGTAGTGGGTATGGCTCAAGTGTCTGTTCTTGCAATGTTTTTTAAGGTGCTGACGATGCCTGTAGCTTACATCACACTGGCTCGTGGTCGTTCGATGGCCTTTCTTTTCTTGGAAACATCCTATTATATAGTATTGGTGGTGGCAATAGTCCTTGGTTATCGTTCGTGGGGAATCTATGGCACAGGAGTGGCAATAGTAATTGCCCATATAGCCGAATATGTATTAACTACAGGTTATGCTTATTGGAAGTATGATTATCGCTGTACTCGACAGATAAGACAATATGCTATATGCCAGGGATTGTTAGCCTGTATGGCTTATGTAGTGTCGCTGGTATGTGATGGCTGGGGCTATTGGACGATGGAAATAATACTGGTAATTGTCAGCTTTACTTATTCTGTATGTGTCTTGCGTAAGAAAACTCGGCTTTGGGAGGCTCTTATGCGGAAGGTTCAGAAACGAAAGTCAAGTTCTATATCAAAAAAGTTATAGTTATGCTTCGTTGCGGTGCGATCGTTCACACGAGCATATTCCATATTTAGTTGCAACTTGGGCGTAAAGAAGTAGTTGGCTCCTATTTCATACATGGTTTTCATTCGGTTCCACTGCTTGTTGTCGCGATATACATTATATCGGGCTTTGGCGTGCAGTTTCTGTTTTATAACAGGGACAATACCAAAAGTATACCATCCGTCGGCTTTGTCGCCAAGAGTGTAGTTTACAGTATTGTCGTTAGGCTTACCAGATCCCCATCCTTGGCTATGAATGTATTCTGTGCGAAAAGTGTATTCGTTTTTGTCGTATTCTGCCGAAAGGGCGTAGCGATTTTTGCGTACGCTGGCTATGTCGTTTACAATCGTACCTGTGGCATCTGCATGTTGGCCAACAATCATTTCGCCACGTGTTCCTGTCCATCCGAAAGTACCTATGCGAAAACCCTCAAAAGGTATGACCCATAGGCCTCCTATAAAATCTTTTTGATTGTCACGGTCTTTTTGGTTAATGCCTTCACCATTGTAAACACCTACTTGATAGTGGAGTAGCCGACGCCCATTAACATTAGGTAAAAGGTCGCCCTGTAACTGGATGCCGATGTCGCGTCCGTTACTGGATTTTTCGCCCGTACGATCACCTGTGCCAACCAAGTTGGTGACGGCAAGACCATAGCTATACCAACCTTGTGTAATGGGATTCGTAGGGTTTTCAAAGGTAAAAGGACGTTTGAACTGTCCAGCTTTAACACGTAATTCTTTGTATTTATTCCATTCAGTGTAGAGGTCGACAAGCATAACGGTGGGATTACCAGGTCCAGCATTAGAAGTAGCTTGAATCTGAGCTCGCCAGTCGAAATCACCAATTTTACCATCAATAATGAAACGTAAAAGTCTGAGATTGAATTCGTTATGTTTGGCATTTTCTTTGTCCTCTGCCTGGTATTGTAGCATGCCATAGCCGCTGACTTTGATGTCTTTCACCCATTGAGGCAATTCAATGACATTTTTTTGCTGTGCTTGAGGCTGTCCTTGAATTATTTCTTGAGCCTGAGCGGTGACGCATAATATCAGTAATAATAGGGAGAAAATACTTTTCATAGTAACTTCGTTGGTTATCGTTTTATGAGTAATACAACATTTTCTACGTGTGGTGTATGCGGGAACATATCAACAGGCTGCACTACTTCTACCCGATAATATTCATCTAATATTTGCAGGTCGCGTGCTTGGGTGGCTGGGTTGCAAGACACATAGACAATGCGTTGAGGGGAGGCATTGATGATGGTCTTGACAACCTCTGGATGCATCCCTGCTCGTGGTGGGTCTGTGATGATAATGTCGGGTCGTCCATGCTGATTGATAAAACTGTCGTTTAGAATATCTTTCATATCGCCTGCATAAAAGATAGTGTTCTCAATACCATTAAGTTGAGCATTGATCTTTGCGTCTTCAATAGCTTCTGGCACATATTCAATGCCAATAACCTGTCGCGCTTGGCGGGCGATGAAATTGGCAATAGTTCCTGTACCTGTATAGAGGTCGTATACAAGTGGCGATGGAGTAGGGAAGGACCCAAAGGCTAGTTCTCTTGCTACGCTGTACAGATGATAGGCCTGCTCTGTGTTGGTCTGATAGAACGATTTGGGACCAACCTTGAATTTTAGACCTTCCATCGTTTCGATGATATGATCCTTACCCTTGAATACCAAAATATCTTGGTCGCCAATAGTATCATTACATTTTTGATTGTCTAAATACATGAAAGATGTAATTTGCGGAAATTGGTCTGCAATGTGTTTCATCAGTTCTTGTACCTGCTTTTTATCGTGCATGAGAGTTTCTGTTGTCTCATGGTTATAGTGAAATTGAAAGATGACCATCCACTCTCCAGAGTTAGAATTGCGAATAATAACATCACGCAAAAGTCCTATTTGCTGACGTAAGTCAAAAAAAGTCAGACCGTTTGTTGTGGCGTAATCGCGTACTTCATTGCGTATTCTATTATGAAGATCATCCATTAACCAACACTTTTCAATAGGTAGTATTTTATCAAAAGCTCCTGTGATATGAAACCCGATAGCAGGTTGGTCTTTCAAACTTAGTGTTTCGTCATGAGGTAGAGATGCTATTTCCTCACTAGTGAGATAACGTTTATTGGCACACCCGAAATCGAGTTTGTTGCGGTATTCCAGAGTCTTGATACTACCGAGAATAGGGCGAAATTCTGGCAACAACACTTTTCCTATGCGTGTTAGTTGGTCTTTGACTTGCTGCTGTTTCATACGCAACTGTTCCTCGTAAGGTATTTGCTGCCACTTACATCCTCCACAGATACCGAAGTGTTTACAGAAAGGCTGAGTGCGTATCTTACTATAAAAATGGAAGCGTATGATCTCAGCTTCCATAAACGAGTGTTTTTTGTGTCGTACCTGTAAATCTACTATATCGCCAGGAACTGCCCAAGGGACAAATACCACCATGTCGTCAATACGTGCAACGGCCTTGCCTTCAGCAGCATAATCCGTGATGGTAATATTTTCCAATATGGGTAGCGCTTTTTTCTTTCGAGTCATGTTTGCCTATTAGTTGATATTTACAGATGCAAAGGTACAAATTATTCATGACATGACCAAATGTTGAGAAAACGAAAAGAGAACCTTTTCAAAGGCTCTCTTTTAATTATATTATTATGTTTCCGTAGTCGATAGGGGAATCGAACCCCTATGCCAAGATTGAGAATCTTGTATCCTAA
>JAFLSF010000030.1 GCA_022511045.1 Prevotella sp. | reverse complement strand
ACACTGCAGATTCTGGTCCTGCCTTTCCTGGTTCGAGTCCGGGTACCCCAACAAAACGCAATCGCTGAGCCGCAACATCCAGCCGCCCAGCGGTTTTTCTTTTGCACCTTTCTCACACTCCACGAGAATATTGTATACCCTCTGTATCTATAGTGTATACAACCTGTATGCTCCTGGTATACAAACTGTATACCCCTGGAATACAACTTGTATACACGGCGTATACAAATGGTGAGGCCTATGCACAAAAAACATCGGGACCGTCCTCATGGACAGCCCCGACGTTTTTATTAGTCAGTAATAAGCAATACAATTTACTCTATAACATTTCCACTGGCGTCGTAATATTTTACTATGGGGTCGCCTTGAGCATTGCTTGAGATACCGATTCTCTTACATCCCGTCTTGCCACTGATGTCAATTTTCTTGTTGTTCGTGCTGGTTGCGGTGGCGTAGCAGTTAGTGAATGTTACGGTCTTGCCTGCTGGGAGGTCGCTCAGATTAATGAAGTATTCATTCTTGTGTGGAGCCTTGAAGAAGCAGCCGTTAAATTCAGTATCAGCTTCCACCTTGCAAGTACGCTCCTTAGAACCATTACCAGTAGAGGTACCAACCTCGAAAGTGGTGCCAGTATAGGTGATCTTTTTCCAATTTGCACCTGGTACGGTATAACCGCGCAGGTTAGAGTTAGAAACACTTAGTGTCGTACTTGAGGGGTTGACATTATTGTCCAGCGCAAGGGTCTGATAAACGTCATAGACCGATACGTTATCCAGATTGATAGCCGTCGTAGACGATGTGGGAGCAAGGCAGATGCCTGTGTAAGCATAGGGCTGGCCTCGGAACACCATCGATTCGATGTTTGTCTGGTGCTGGTTCCATTTAGTAAACTTGGCCTGTTCTTGACTCGAGTGGTTACGTCCGCCGATATAGGCTACGCAGTCATTTGGGTCTTTCGCATCTTCAACCGTCACGATGGAACGACCACTGCCCCCATTGCCATGAAGATTTATGGATTCGATATACATACCTACTTTACCAGAACTGGTTATCCAGTCTATGCTCAAATCGTTGGGCAAATCGCACGGTACATTTACTTTCGTATTATCTATGTCACGCGAGTCCGAATAGAACTCATGTTCGTTGTAATGCCTGTATGCTGAGTGCTTACCCGTGAAATTCGAACGCAAAGTTACCTCGTCCGTAAAAAATGACGAGAGCATCGGCATCAAGTTCAGAGGAATCATATCAATGGTTGCTTCACGGGCTGTCGCAGCGTCATCTTTGATTCCTGTTGCAAACTCGGTAATGATGACGTTGGACGAAGTATTACCGCTAATCGAGTTAGATTCGTAGATATAAACTGAGTTCGTATTATTCTCAGGGTCACCGCCTACAAATACATCAGACCAAGCCAACTGGTTTGCTTTCCATCCAAATGCATTCTTATTTTCCTGGAAGAAGAATACATCGTAAGGCTGGAACTTATCGGCAATAATCGTCACGTTGGTTACGTTGTTACCCGAAAGCTTGCGCACGCGGCGACTGTTACCGTCAGCGACAAGAGTACCATTATCCTTAGTGGTAATTTTATCGTTGTTGTTAAGAGAACCTACGATACCACCGATTTGACGATAGGCACGCATCGTCAGATTGCGGACGTCGCAATTCAGCACCGAAGCGTATTTGTCAAGATTGGGGTCAAGATTAGTCTTGTCGCCTTGATATTGTGAGTTTGAGGGATCCCAGGCTTTACCAGAAGTATTTGGTGTACGACCGACGTTCAGATAACCCACAATACCACCAGCAAAGATACCACGAGCAAAGGTACGGCCATTGCCGTTACCGATATCTCTATGGCTGTCACCTCGGTACATGGGTGAGGCTGTGATGGTACCACCGTCCACATAGCAGTTGTAGATGAAAGCATCTTGACCAGTGACGGTACCTGCAATACCACCTACATGGCAGTAGCCTAACAAATCGACATTCTTTAGGCGCAGGTTGCTAACCGATCCATTTTGACCAATCTGTCCGAACAGACCTACCGAGAACCATTGTACGGCCTTGTCATAAGGACCAGTACTCGTGGTCTGCTGATAGCCTAAACTGCCGGAGTCATCATATACGGATGCAGAAAAACGCTTGTTGCTGAGGTTGTATATTGTGTGGTTGCCACCCTCAAACTGGCCGCAGAAAGCACGGACGTCTTGATCCCTCTTTTCTTCAAAAAGATTATAAGTCTCGGCAGTATTATTAGAGAAACCAATTGGAATCCACTTTTCCTTATAACTGCTTAGGTCAAGGTCGGCCATCAGACGTACTTTGGCAGGATATACCAAAGCAGGGAGACGATTGTTGGCAGTAAGCTCTTGATTATTCTTAAGTGGATCAGTTGAACTGGCTCCCATAAAGTGGAAGTTGTTATTTTTAGGCCATCCATTGTTAGCTGGGTTCTGGTTTTGGTGGGTGGCACGCAAAATGCGGGCTTTCAGCGCTTTAGCTTCATCGGATTTGTCGCCATCGGTTGGGTCTTTGATACCTTCATCCTTGAAGTGGTATGGTGTGCCATTCGTGTCATATACCCAATAGTCGTACTTACCGTTGACCATACGCTCCAGCCACTTCAAACCTTCGACGTTGGAAATCTGAATCTCGTCTTTCTTGCCATCGTAGTAGACACCATTGGCCAAAGGACCACTCCACTGAGTGTCGTCAACATCACCACCGTAAATACCATTATACTCGCCGGCAAAGTCGGTGTCAAGCTTAATTTCGAAAGTTCTTTGCGTAGTGAGCAAGTTACCGACAATATTGGTACGCCAGTTGCGCTGGGCAGGCACATGGTCGATGTTAAGGAGCGGATATTCATCAGTACCCTGGTCGTCAGTTGCCAGCCAAACCTGCACGTTGTCGAGTACGGTAGATGTTTCTTTAGTACTGGGGGTGAGGACGTAGCACATGGAAAGATACTTGAAAGTCTCAGACAAGTAGTCTTTATCCTGATCCTTATATTTGCTTAGGGTGGCATACTCTAAATAGCCGTCTTCGCCCTTTTCGGTGGGATGTTTGCCTGTCATATCTACACCATCATAGAGATGCACTTTCAGGAATTCCTCGTCTTCATATTGGGCTTTCTGAGCATCGTCATCCTCAAAGTCATATTTGGTATAAGAGGGATCTGTTGGTGGTAATTCGTTATTGAGGACTTTGTTTACGTAAGCGGGTATGGGTGCCCAGCCGAAATCAATTGCAGAAAAGGCCTCGTTTGTCTGAGTTTCCCCGTAAGGATCGTCTCCTGTGGTTGTGGTATAGACCTTGTCTTCCACCACGTCAAGATAACGTGCTCCTCGATTGATGCGTATCTTGGAATATTTGTATTGTACCCTCGCATTGCGTACAGCTGTCTCGTAGTCATAGCCTGACGCGCCGACATTGATTTGTGCCAAAGGACGATAGAGGTAAACGTTTTGTGCTATGCCACCGTCTTCACCAGCTTTGAATTTGACCGAACGGCAGAAAACATCGCGCAACTCGTCATTGTTAGGCGTTGTCGTAGTTTTAGCATCTCCTCCTTCGGTGTCTGATTCACTGTTGTCAATCTCGCTGTAAATCACCTCTACCTTTTTAAGGTCATTGGTGTTGTAGGCCTTAGTCTTGCTGCTTTGTGCCCAGAAAGCTATGGAGTATTCCTCACCGCGCTTGAGCGTCAGATTGATTGTGACAGGGAACTGCTCGATTTTCATAATGGTCTGTCCTGGGCGTTCTAAACCCTTAAAATTGGGATCGTCTGCTAAATCTGAAGCGATGCCATCGGTATAGTGCTCAAGCAGATTGCCATTTTTGTCGTAAACGGCATAGATAAGTATATCAGCTT
Source organism: Prevotella sp. (assembly GCA_022511045.1). Classification (GTDB taxonomy): domain Bacteria; phylum Bacteroidota; class Bacteroidia; order Bacteroidales; family Bacteroidaceae; genus Prevotella. The sequence continues at coordinate 21,625 of JAFLSF010000030.1, read as the reverse complement.
TGGAGCCGTCACTGATGTGACTTGCCGTATAGTCAACGTGTCCGCCATTTTCTCCCTCTTCACCAGAGGCACGTCGCGCGCTGTTGTTGGGAACGGAGAATTTCTCTGGGGCAAGCGTGAACGATACGGTGACCTCGTCAGACAGGTTGCTGCCGTTGCCGTTGAACAAATCGTCTGTACAGGAGGTTGTCAGCAACAGGGTCGCCGCTGCAAACCATCCGAAGAACTTTGTATATCTATTGTGTTTCATAATCCTTAACATAATGTGTTTACATACTTTCTGATGTATTATTCTTCCTTAGGCTGAGAGTTTAGTTGCCTTTAGGGTCATTGTAGTCGTGGTCGTCAAAATCTGTGTTGGGATTGCCCTTGTATTGCCACCCATCTTCTTCATTTCCAGTTCTTCCCTGCCAGTCATTCTCTGTACCGCCGATATTGTTGTAATCGCCGCAATAGTCGGGAACGATGTCGACGATAAATTTATTATTGTACACAAAGAAACTGTTGCCGAGAATGTTGGTGCGCCAGTTCTTTTGTACGGGTACGTTTTTAATTTCAAAGACTTGCTTAGGTGTACTTTCCTTATCCTTATTTGGATCTTCTTCGTCAATACCTTTAGTCTCGAATTTAACAGCATCAAGCACAGAGCCATAATTTACATTATTTATATCTGTTATACTGACAGCTTCGGGAACCAGAACATAGCACATGGAGAGGTACTTAAAGGTTTCGGTTTCTGGTAACTTACCTGCAACAAAGCCACTCGAAGGATCCTTGCGGAATTGATCATACTTGTCCCAGCCAACGTACTCTTTATAATCTTCGTCCTCGTAGAAGAGTTTCACTTTTAAATATTCTTCGTTCGCAAAAGGCTGGTATAAATGTTCAGCAGCTTTCCATTCCTCATCAGTTACATTGATGAAAGCGGGAATCTTGGCATAACCGAAAGTAACGTTTGTTGTTTTATGATCAGTATCATCTACGATTGCCTTGCCGTCCAATACATTGTAGTATTGAGCCACACCCTCGAGTGTAACTGTTGAGTGCGTATAACTTACGGGACTGGGCTTGAGATAGGCAGCACCTTCGTAGTCCCAGCCTGTAGTGCCAATGTTAATCTGTGCAAGCGGACGACGAAGTATCGCTTCAATTGGCTTATCTACAGTACCGCCGTCGAATTCTTCAGTGGTGGTGCAGAAAGCATCACGCAGTTCGTCGTTGTTGAGAGCATTTTCGTATTTTACTTCCACCGCTTGGAGGTCATGAGTGTCATAAGCTTTGCAGCCTGAATTCTGAGCCCAGAAAGCAACTTTATATTTTGTTCCAGAATTGAGTGTCAGTTGAAATTTAACGGGGAATCCCTCGACCTTGAGAGCATATTGTTTGTCGCCGAGTTGAAGGTCTTCAATATCTGTGGTATTCTTACCTTTGAGTTCTTCGGCTAATACCCATTTCTCGTTTTTGTATTCGTAGACGGCAAAGATAAGTAAATCGGCTTTGGTGCCGTCACCGAATTTAATTTTATTCTCAGCACCAGCACGCCTGCCAACTGATTGTGTCTCGGGCTGAATGGTGAATGTCACGGTGTTGGTACCGTTAGGGTCGCCCTGTAAAGCGCCGGCCTCAAGGTCGGCATGGTCTGAGCAAGCAGTAGTCATTAGAAGCATGGAAACTGCCAGCCAGCCTAAAAGATTATATTTTCTGTTGCGTTTCATAATCGTATCTTTTTGCTTACTTCTGATTTATTGATTGGGGTCAGTGTCTGAGTTAGTGCCAGAATCGGAGTCTGAGCCATCAGGATTTTGAATCCAAGTGCCTCCCATATCGGTAGTATTGTATTCGCCATCAAATAATGGATCTCGATCTACATAGATTTGAGTGAACTTAAACACGCTGGTAGGATCATTCGGATCGTCATTATCATTAGTATTATAAAGTCCGCCAAGTATGTTGGTGCGCCAGTTGCGGTGAACAGGGACTTGGTTTAGGGTTATAGTTGAACTTGCTATTCCATCTTCTTGCGCAAAAGACACCTCTACTTTCCCCAAAGTGGAAGAGGTATAGGCATCGTCAAGTGTAGCATCATCATCGCTGCTGTCTCCTTTAACGTCGCTGTCTTCCACGATGACTTTTGAAGCGGGAACGAGGGCATAGCACATGGAGAGGTATTTAAAGGTCTCAGTGAGGTATGTGCCATCTTGGTTGCGGGTTGGATAGTCGGTCTTATACTTCTTAATATCTCCATCATAGTCAAGATCCACTTTCAAGAACTCCTCATCCTCTGTTTGGAGCAAGCCTGCATTATCTGTAGGTATGGGCATACCATTGATATAAGCGGGAATATCGTTGAATTCGAATGTTGCCGTCGTAGTTTCATTAAGCACGGTATTCGTAACAACGTTAAGTTTGGTGGCTACGCCATTAAGTGTAATTTTAGACTTGGTGATTTTTTTGTTATCAAATACATTTTTTCCGTTGAGCAAGTGGTTGTAGTCTGCACCTGTGGTACCCACGTTAATTTGGGCAAATGGACGGTAGAGTATGATTGTGCGTGTTGAGGCCTCTGTACTGACAGAGAAGCTTTCAACTTTGCAGAAAGCATCACGCAGCTCGTCGTTGTTCTTGGCGTTGTTGTAGTTTACTGTCACCTCTTTGAGGTCTTCCGTGTTGTAGGCATCCGTCTTGCTGCTTTGAGCCCAGAATGCAATGCTGTATTGCTTGTTACGCACCATACGGAGTGTGAGAGTGTAAGTTTCACCCTTAGGGAATATATCGCCAACGTGGACAATTGCCTGACCCTCGTGTTTGTATAATAAGTTGCCACTGTCGTCGTATAAAGCTTTACTATTATTAAATATTTCAGGAATATTTGTTCCGTACTGAGTGAGTAGGTTTCCCATATCGTCGTAGACAGCATAGATTAACATGTCAATCTCTTTTCCTTTACTGATAGTCTGCTCGGCACCAGGTCCGGCTGCGGCACGCTTGGTGCTACGAATACTTTCTGAGGAAACGGAAAAGGTTACCTCCACTTCTTCTCCTTCCTCTCCGCCTCCAAATCTGTTGTCTGGAGCCGCTTCGAGGGCAAGATCACTTGAGCATGAGGTGGTCAGCAGCGTTGCTAAAACCATCATGCATCCAAAAAGTCTCTTCTTCATAATCTTGAATTTTATTGATTTGTTATTGTTATATTTCAATCTCATTCTGCCTTTCCTTTCTACTATCCCGTCATTGCCACGTGACGTTGTGGTCTCCGTTGAATCCCGGGTCGATACCTACCCCGCCGCTGTTCTCGAGCGATAGGAAGGCTCCTCTTAGTAACGTATGGTTGTCCCTCCGCATGGGTATGGTGAACATGGCCGATCCTGCCACGTGAGTACCGTCAAGGCGGTAGACGTCTACACGGGTTTGCACGCCGTTGTCGTTAATGTTGTTCAGCATGACATACTCAAATCCTAATGATGCTTCGCTGTCGCCCGTCACCCTCATGGATGTCTCGAAAGATATGCCGCTAATGGAATTTTCAAGGCGGTCGTCCATTGCGCTGTAGGAATTCGGATAAAAGTAAGGGAAGGATATGATGACGCGATAGTCAGCGGCATCGGCACGGGCCGACAGCCCTCGTCGCTCTCCCTCTTTCTCCAAGAACTCGGAGAGGTCGGTCGTTACCAACTCGAACTTACCCATTGGTCGCTTCATACGCACCACATAGCTGTCGTAAGTCTTGGTGGCGGCATCGATGCGTATGCGGCCCCTAAAACCATCGCGGTAGTTAGTGCTTCCCCTATAGTTGTCGGAGATGATACGTATGCGGCTGAAGTCCAACGCGTTGTAGAATGGTTGTGCCTGCGGTGATTGCAGTAATTGGCTCCAGACGACCACGTCGTAGGTGTCCTCGCTCGGAACCTCCAACTGGAGGTCGGTGTCGTAGGTGCCGTTAATGTCGCTGACGAAAGTCTGCTCGGCCACGCACCGTGTAGGGTCTGAGGAGGGGAATACCTTAATATATACTTGTATCTGTCCCGAGCTTTGTGTGTTGTCGTACTTTTCTGACGTGCCCGGAAATTCGGGGAAGAGAGTGAGCGAGGGGTTGGCCTCCTCGACCTTTCCCAGCAACGGGTCGTATTTGTGTTCCCAGAGATAGAAGTCCGTCTCGTACTCCAGTCGGATGGGCACTGTAATTCTGGGTGTCGGCGGCTCTGGCACTTCGAAGTCATAGTCATAGCGCGGCTCCGGCCACTGGTGGACGTCACAGGCCGTAAGCAGCAAGAGGGCGGCAAGGGCGGTAATACTGGATAGGAACTGCCTCATTTCCTGCCTCCTTTCTTCTGCGTTACCTTCCTGTACTTCTTCATGTCGAAGGAGTATGCAAAGGTGACAGCCGTCTGGTCGAGCCCGACGTACGTTTTCTTGTGCCGCGAAATCCACATTCCGTCCCTCACGTCGGGCGTGTTGTGGAACGTGCTGTAGTCCAGGGGATATATGCCTGCACCCAGAGTGAACTCCATGCGCCAACGCTTGTTCTTACTGATGGGTTTGCGATAGCCGACACTTAGGCCTCCGCCCAGCGCAGGAGTGCGTCCGCGATAGTCCTGATAGCGGTATGCTCCGTCGAAGGCGAAGTTGTAGTACGCCATCTCGAGGTGCGCGCCGACGAAGAAACCGTCGTTGTCCGAGTGGCGGAACCAGTATCGAACCTCTGGCTGTACGGTGAAGTTGCGGAATTTGATGGTAGACTTGAACCAGTCTATGGCGCAGTAGTAGACGGGGAGCGTCACGGACCAGTGGCGTGCGACGTCTGCCTCGACGGCAAAGTTGGCACTGAGCAGCGCCAGCCCGATGGTGTTGGTCTTCAAGTACAAACGGGGCATCCAGAGCTCGTACTCTGGCAATTCGACCTGCAATGATGGGAATGGCGGGGTCTCTGGTACGAGCGGAAAGAGGCTACGCGGTGGGGGGGGCAATTTATAATAGGTCTCAAAGACTGCCGCACCGAATCGTAAGTCCTCGAGTATTGGGCTCTTGAGCGTCTCCCATACTTTCCCCTTGTACATGCTCTTGAGTTTCAGCAGTCGTGCGTCGATGTGTCGGTTGTTGAACCAGGGTACGATGCGCTGTCCCTCGTCAATAATCTTCAGAACCTCGTCGCGGTGTTCAATGTCCGACTCTGCGACCTTGTCGCGGAATCCGTCCCAGGGGATGTCGCTGACGTTGGCTATGATGATACTGTCCGGAATGTCGATGTAGCTTCGCACGAGTTCTTTGAACGTCCGTAGTCGGTTGACGCAGAGCCATTGGTTAAACTCATATCCTCCGTCTGGTGAGGCCGTTCCCCGGAACCGAATATTCTTGACTTGTATAGTCGTGTCGTTCTGTATTCTTTTGAGGTAGGCCTTCAGCTCGGCAATGCTTTCCGTATTATCTTTGAAAGCGGAGTCAATCTCTGCGATGTTGATGATGTAGTGTATACGGAAACTCCTATGGACCGTCTGAGCCAACACCGCATGTGTGCCCAAGAGCATTATACATATTGCTATGATGTATTTCCTCCGCATAGTTTCTTTTTCCTAATTATATAATAAACAGCGCCCAAAAGGGCTAATGAAATGCTATAGCAAGACTGCAAAGGTACATATTAAGGTGGAAAGTCGGGTCGTAAATAGCTGATACCGACGTGTTATTTATGTATTTTTAACTCTTTTCCCCTTATTGAAGGGTAGTTTACACTCAAAATGGCTTATGATGTTAGATGCGTATTTGGCGGTTAGTAGGGTAGAAATATCAGCTCAAAGTAATATTTTCTACTTGTACGTCCTCGTGGAGAAATAGCTGGGCAGACTCTTTGAACTTAGTGGGGTTCTCGGTAGTGAGATAGTGAACCTGTCCGCCACAAGTGCAGCGCTGCTCAATATTGGGGTGGCGCTCGAAATAATGTAACAGGGATAGGGCTACATAAGAGCCTTGCGAAATAACTTGGATGTTGCGAGGGATGTATTTGTGAATCTTAGGCAGCAGGATGGGGTAGTGGGTACAGCCTAAGATGATGGTGTCTATTTGCGAGTCGAGACTCATTAACTGGTCAATCCGTTTCTTGACGAAATAGTCGGCACCAGGGGAACTGGCCTCGTTATATTCGACTAAAGGAACCCAGAAAGGACAGGCGACACCAGAGACTTGAATGTCTGGGAAGAGTTTGTGGATTTCGAGGTTGTAGGATTGGCTCTTGATGGTACCCTCGGTAGCAAAGATGCCCACATGGCGGCTTTGAGTAATGGAGCCAATGACCTCGACGGTGGGACGAATGATGCCCAAAACCCGACGTTCTGGGTCGAGTTTGGGCAAATCGTTTTGTTGAATGGTGCGTAATGCTTTGGCAGATGCGGTGTTACAGCCCAGAATAACCAAATGGCATCCCATCTCGAAAAGTCGGACGACGGCCTGACGAGTGAATTCATAGACAACGTCGAATGAACGGTCGCCGTAGGGAGCACGAGCGTTATCACCCAAATAGAGGTAATCGTACTGGGGTAACAACTGGCGGATACCATGTAGAATGGTTAGACCGCCGTAACCGCTGTCGAAGATACCAATGGGGCCTGGGGCACCAGAAAGCATAGGCGCAATGATGAAATAATGGGATGGACCCTTTTGAGAGTTACTCGTCTACCATTAAGGTATCGTCCATTGCGGCGCGCACGGCTTCGGTGATGTCTTCGCCTAGTGCGGGATTCATCCAGGGGGCTGCGTTAGCATCGGTGTTGATGACGACGGCATAGCCGCCCTCTTGTCCCACCTGTGCAATAGCGGCATTGAGCTTGCTGCGAATAGGCTCCAATTGCTTCTGTTCGGCTTCAGCCAGCAGTCGCTGACCTTCCTTCTTGAAGGCAATGTTCTTGTCGAGTAGTTCCTGCAACTCGTTCTGACGTTTCTTGAGAATGGTCTTCGGGAAGCTTGCCTGCCCGTCGAGGAACGATTCGTACTTGGTGTTAAAGTCGTTCTCAACGCGCTTTTGCTCAGCTTCGTACTGGCTGCGGAGTTGCTCCATGTCGGCCTGCATCTGGGTGTACTCAGGCATGCTTGTCAGGAGGGACTCGTAACTCAAGTAGCCAATCTTCAATTCGCTTTGGGCTATTGAGGGAATGGCTGTCAGCAATAACAGGAATAGCGCAAGTTTCTTCATAGTGACTGAATATTAGAGGCCGAGCTTCTTCTTCACGTCGGAAGTGACATCGGTGGACAAGGTGGTGCTGATGTAGGGGATGCCGCTGGTAGTGTCCATGATGTAAACATAGTTGCCTGCGGTACCTACCTGCTTGATGGCGTCAAGCACCTTAGTGGTGATTTCCTGCATCTTGTCGTTCTGCTCCTTAGCTAAAGCCTGCTGGTTGTCTTGATAGCTCTGCTGAATCTTCTGATACATATCCTGCAGTTCTTGCTGGCGGCGCTGCTTGATGTTTTCGGGCAGGGTTGCTTCTTCTTTGTCGAAAGCCTCGGCCTTCTTCTGCAGTTCTTCCTGCATAGACTTGAGGTCTGCCTCGTATTGCTTGGTCAGCGCTTCAATCTCTGTGCGGGCCTTGGCGAATTCGGGCATAGCCTGAATGATTTCCTGTGAATTAACGTGGCCGAATTTCTGGGCAAATGCTGCTATAGGAGCGAGCATCAGCATTGTGATAAATAGTTTCTTCATTGTCTTGTTTTTATTGTTAATAATTATCTTTTGTCGTGAGAGCCTTTCTCCATTTTCTGTTCTCTCGTATGGCGATTATCTGGAGTAACCGAGCTTGGAGAGTACCTCGTTGGAGATGTCAATCTTTGGCGAGCCGAAGATGATGCCTTGGTCGCTGGCGCGGTCGAGGATAAGCTGGTAGCCGCGCAGGTCGGCGATGTCCTTGACGGCATTGTAAATCTCCTCTTGGATGGGGGACATCAGGGCTGTGCGCTTCTTGAAAAGTTCACCGTCTGGGCCGAAGTATTTCTTCTTCAGTTCGGCGGCCTCTTTCTCTTTATTGACAATAGCCTCTTGGCGGTCTTTCTTCTGCTCTTGCGAGAGGAACACAACCTCGTTTTGGTAGTTTTTGTAGAGCGTCTGGGCTTCTATCTGGATGGCCTCCACTTCTGCCTGCCATTTCTTTGAGATTTGGCTTAGTTGCTCGTTGGCGCGTTCATAGGCGGGGATGTTCTTGAAGATATAGTCCATATCAACCAAAGCAAACTTTTGCGCATAAGTGCTGCCAATGAAGTATGACGCGTGAAGCACAAGGACGGCTATTAGCATGAGCCATCTTTTTTGTGTCGTTTTCTTGTCTTTGCTTGTTTCCATATTCTTTGCTTCTTTTCTTTATTTGCCTAAAGGTTAAAACTCTTGTCCGAGGATGAAGTGGAAGTTGCTGCCACCCTTTGAGGTAGAGGTGAGGTATGGATAGTCGAAACCGTAAGCCCAGTCGATACCCATCAGACCAACCATCGGCAAGAAGATGCGGACACCGATACCTGCGGAGCGCTTAATGTCGAAGGGATTGAAATTCTTGGTATTCGTCCAAGCGTTACCACCTTCGACAAAGCCTAATCCGTAGATGGTCGTGTTGCCCAGCAGGAACGGATAGCGCAGTTCTAAGGTGAAGCGGTCGTAGGCGTAGCCCTCGGCACGATAGGGCGTCAGCGAGCCGTTCTCGTAACCACGCAGTCCTATGGTTTCCTCAGCATAGCCCGAACTATATCCACTCATACCGTCACCGCCGACGTAGTAGGTTTCAAACGGCGATATTTTGTCCTTGTTGTAGTGTCCCAAGATACCCACCTCCATGCGGGTCATCAGCACCAGACACTTCTGTCCGCTGGTGAGTGGCGTAAACGTGCGGGTCTTAAATTTCCACTTGTGGTACTCAATCCAGCGATACTTCTCCTGCAACTCATACTCGTAGCGGTCGTAGTCGGTATTATAGGTATTGCTGGTGGCCATATTGGCATAGTCCTTGTTGTCAAAGAGCGACCAGGGTGGAGTAATTGTCACTGAAGCTAAGAACTCGGAGCCTCTGCGCGGGAACAGCTGATTGTCGGTAGAGGTACGCGAGAGGGAGAGGCCTAAGTTGATGTTGTTACAGTTACCGTTGGAGATGATGAAGTAGCTCCAATCCCTCAACATATAGCGCGTGTAGGACAGCGACATGTTCAGCTGGAAGTAGTCATCGGGCCAGCGGAGACGCTTGCCCCAGCCAACGGAAACGCCAAAGAGCTTGATGTACTTGTCCTCGTCCATCATAGCGGTGTAGTCGTAATATCCGCTATTGTAGGTACCGTAGCCGTAGGCATAGTTGTAGTAGTTGTTCATCCACGCCGAATTGCGATAAGTGCTGGAGATGTCCGTCTGCTTGGAGTAGAAGGCGCTGATGCTGAAGGCATTGGGTCGCTTTCCGCCGAACCAGCCTGTAGAGTAGCCTGCCGATACGGAGTTGTAGTATTTGGCGTTAGTCTGATAGGATAGTGACAACTGCTCACCGTCACCGATGGGCATGATTCCACGCTTCATCTTGTTTTTGCCAAAGAGGTTACGCATCGAGAAGTTGTTGAGCTTTATGCCAATACGCCCTATGACACCCGTCTGTCCCCATCCGAGGGAGAACTCCAGCTGGTCGTTGGACTTCTGCTCCAAGTTCCAGTTAATGTCTACCGTACCGTCTTCGTAGTTCGGCTTAATATCGGGGCTTACCTTCTCGGGGTCAAAGAATCCCATTGAGGCGATTTCTCGGACGGAACGTTGGATGGCATCCTTCGAGAACAGGTCGCCAGGCTTGGTACGCAACTCGCGGCGCACCACATCCTCGTAGAGGCGTGTGTTACCATAGATGCGCACGTTGCTGATGTGTGCCTGCTGTCCCTCCATGATGCGCATCTCAAGGTCGATGCTGTCACCCACGATGTTTACTTCTGTCGGCTGGAGGTTGTAGAACAGGTAGCCGTTGTTCCAATAGTAGTTGCCGATGGCGTCGTCATCCTCGGAGAGTCGCTTTTGCATGTGCCTCTGATTATAGACGTCGCCTTTCTTCATGCCTAATGTCGCATTGAGCCAGTCGGTGGTCACTACGGTGTTGCCCACCCACGTGATGTTGCGAATGTAGTAGCGCTGTCCCTCCTCTATTTTGACGTAAACGTTGACGTGTTTCTCGTCGACGGTCCACACGGAGTCTTCCAAGATGTTAGCGTCGCGATAGCCCAACTCGTTATATTTGTCTATCAGCGCCTGCTTAGCCTCGTCATATCGCTCGGGGGTGAACTTCTTGGACTTGAAGAAGCTGTAGAACTTGCCCGCTTCGTTAATCTTTCCAAAGGCACCCTTGCGGAACAGCCCGCCCTTAATCTTCTTGTCGGACAGCTGCTCGTTGCCATCGAAGATTAGCTGGCGCACCTTCATCTTCGACTTTTTGTCTATGGTGATGTCGAGGATGACTTCATTGTTGCCTGTCACGTCGTCTCGCTGTACGATGTCTATCTCGGCGTTCTTGTAGCCCTTCTCGTCAAAATATTTCTTGGCCAGTATCTTGGCGCGGTCTATCATGTTGGGCGTTATCTGGCTTCCCCTCATGATGCCTAACTTGGCCTCCATATCTTGGCGTTCCGACTTTTTCAGACCATAATAGTTAATGGTGCTGATGCGTGGTCGTGTGGTCAGATGGATGCAGAGATACACCTTGTTGTCCACGATGGAGTCGGCTGATATGGCAACTTTCGAGAACAGTCCGTGCTTCCAATAGCGCTTGACGGCATCAGTAATCTCCGTTCCCGGCAGGCTGAGCTCCTGTCCTACGGTCAGTCCCGAAAGGTTAGTCAGCACATAGTCCTCGTAGCCTTCGACACCTTTGACAGCCAATCCTCCCAGTGTTAGGTGACGCGGCGTGCCAGCATAGGAAATCTGGGGGTTGATGATGACATCCTGCGCCCTTGCCGGGCTGAACGACAAATGACACATGATGAATGATAAGCCTACCATTATCATCCGCCTGTTCTTGGTCAGTATGTTTGCTGTTATGTCTGTCATTTCTTTTATGCTTTATCATTTAAGTGTGAAGCCTCGCTTTCTACTTGTGCCTCCGTCTTGCCGTAGCGGCGTTGGCGGTGCTGATAGCTTTCGACAGCCTTGTGCAGCGCCTCTTCGTCGAAGTCTGGCCAGTAGGTGTCGCAGAAATATAGTTCTGAGTAGGCTATCTGCCACAGCAGGTAGTTCGAGATGCGCAGCTCGCCGCCCGTGCGGATGAGCAAGTCTGGGTCGGGCATGAAGTTGGTTGCCAAATGCTGACTGATGGTTTCCTCCGTAATGTCTTGAGGGAATGTTCCGCCCGTCTTGAGGTTCTTCCACGACAGTGCCGAACCGTCTGCCTGCTCGCGGACCTCTGCCACAATCTGCCTGACGGCCTCAGTTATTTCCCATCGGCTGGAGTAGCTCAGCGCCACCACCATCGTCATGGTGTCGTTCTTTGCGGTCCGCTCCTCCGTCTCGCGCAGCTTCTGCTGTACGGCATCTGGCAGCCGTTTCCTGTCGCCAATGACCCGAAAGCGGACATTGTTCTTCATGAATATTTCGTCTTCGAGCGAGGTCAGCACCAGTCCCATGAGGGCTGCCACTTCTTCGGCGGGTCGTCCCCAGTTCTCTGTGGAGAAGGTGTAGAGCGTCAGGTACTTGACTCCCATACGGGCACACTCTGCGGCAATGCGGCGCACGGCGTCCACTCCAGCCTGGTGGCCGAAACTCCGCTCCTTGCCCCGTTCGTTGGCCCAGCGTCCGTTTCCGTCCATGATGATGGCAATATGCTGGGGAATGTTGTTAGTCTCTATCATTGTGACATGTTTTACATTTAGCCCAAAAGTCGTAGGTCAGCGATAGCCTCAAGTGGCTGTAGCAGTCTGTGTTCTTGAACAGTCCGCTGCGTTTGATGCCGTACGGGTCGCTGATGCCGTCCAACTCGTCGCTGGCCGTGAAGTGCATAGTCCACTCCAGCGCTACGTTCACCCTGTCGGCAGCCTTGTACTTCACACCGCCACCTATGGGCAAGTTGAAGGCAGTGTTGGTTTTCTCAGCCTTGCAGGCTGTGAGCCCCACTCCTATATATATATAAGGTGTAATCCTTTTCGCCCCACGATATTCCTGTCCCGTTCCAAAGGCCCAGAAGTTGTACTCATATCTCAGCCCCACGTCCCAGACGTTGTGCTTGAACTGGTAGGTGTCCGTCGTTGGGTTAAAGTCCGGGTAGTAGGTCGTTTCGCCCTCCGACGAGCCTTTCAGCGTTCCATAGCTGACGTTGAGCGCCAACGCCTGTCGCGGGTCGAAGCGATATTTGGCTAAGAGCGAGAACATGGGCTGCTGGTTCTTAAAGATGTTGCCATTGAAGTCTCCCTCATAAGCCACCAGTCCCACGCCGCCGCCTATCTCCATGCGATATTCCGGTTCCGTCTGGGCAAAGGCCGTAGCGAGTGAGAGCGGAAAAGCGAAAATAGCCGTCAGCACCAACGCCTTCAAGCCGTTTCCTTTCTCGCTCTTCCTGCTTGCTATATGTCCTGTGAGCATTAACATGTTTCAGACCCTTCTCCTGTCCCCAGACAAATTGCTTACTCTTTCCATCCCAAGCGGTTCAGCCGCCCTTTCCACACGGGTTTGGTGCCGTCCTCATACTCGGCATATATCCAGACGTAGTTGTCGTCGTCCGTCGTGACAAACATCGACGCCAGTTGCTCCGTGTCCAAGTCCTCGGGCAGGCTGATGCGCGACGACGCCTGCCACGTGATACCGTTGTCGCGGCTCTCGTAGAAACTGGTGTAGTCACCCTCCTTGCCGCCGAACGCCATCGTCACGCCGTCGTAGCGAATAAGGCTCAGGTTCGCCAGCGCAGGCAGCAGGCCTATCGTCTCGTCGCCCCTGTCCAGATACGTCCAGTTGCCCTTGGCCGTCTTACCCGTGTTGTCCACAATCTTGCGCCATACGGCCGTTGTCCCGTCGGCGGTAATTCCAGCCATCAGCACATAGTCTGTCGAGTCAGCCAGCGCCATCGGATAGTCCACCAGGGCTACGTCGCTTACGGGCACACTGCCTATGTCCTCGTGGTCGTCGGCAATGTCCTGCTCCCACGTCTCGGCACCTTTGGCTTTGTGCATCACCTTGCCGTCGTTAGAGAAAGCGTACTCCTCATAGGTGCTTTCACCCAGAAAGAGGCCGATAGGCAGCGTCCTGTCGGGCTTGGCGGCTTCAGCCTGCGGTTGCCACACCAGCACGTCGCCGTCCTCCTTGTGGACGTTTATCTTCACCTTGTAGTCCGTATAGCCTACACCGTTGCTGGCCCATACGCGGAAGATGCGCGGATTCTCCTCGTCGCTGAAGTCAATGCTGTCCGCCGACGAATAATATGTGAAGTCCTCGTCCCCCTTGTTCTTCAGCACTATCACGCCGTTGTTCCTCGCCGAAACATGGGCAATGACGTGTGCAGCATCCGTGTAGATGGGCAGCGAGTCAATGTTCTCGATAGTGTGCGCCAACTGGTCGATTTGCATCGCATAGGCACTGCCCGCGTAAGTCGACTTCTCGCCGTCGATGTAGCGGTTCAGCGTACCCAGCGAGAAAGCGGTGATGGCAGCATCGCCGTACAGCGTCGCCGTATAGTCGTCATCGTCAGTACTGCATGCCGTTAGTGCAAGCACGGCCGCCAGCAGATAGCATATAATCTTTTTCTGTCTCATTCTTCTTGTTAATCCAAAATTCCGTGCAAAGTTACGCACAATTCTTCAATTATGAGTATTTTTACCACTTTTATTAAGTTAATACATGATAAAAAGCCGTTTATTTTACGTTTTTAAACATTTATGTTTGCAGATAGTCCCTGCGCGCTACTTGTCCATAGTTTTTCTTACTCTATACCCCCTTTTTACTTGTAAACTATTAGGCGACAGCGCATAGCGCTCTGCTCCATTTGCGGATTAAAGGCAATGTGCAACCATAGGCTGCTGCCGTTTTTCGAGGGTAACAATTCCTGATAGCCTATACCCTGCTGCAGGAATCGCTTGTGCACAAATGCCGTCATCTGACATAGCACGAGTGCCGATGGTGCCTTGATGTCTGCTGCACAGCCTCTAAGGTGCCACGAGTCAGACGCTCCGCCACAGGCCTTGTTCACCAACGGCGCACGATAGCCGCTGGTCACGGTGATGGCTCCAAAATGGTTTCTGAGCGGCTGGAGGTAGTTTTCCGCCAGAAATCTGATGTTGTCATACGTTTCGTCCGTAGGTATGTTGCTTATGCCGCGTACCGTTGCCGTATGACTGTTGGTGAACTCCTCCCAGCAAAAGTCGCATGCTGCTTTTGAAATCTGTCCTGTTCTCATCATTGTTTTTCTGCTCATGTTGTTTTGGATTTTTGTTTTTGAAAACTGTATTCTGTATTCTGTGTCACATAGTTTCGGTTTATCCACGTGCGAATCATTTTTATACAACTCTTTTTTTCGTTGCTCAATCCCTGTTGCCGTCTTACTTGCTTAGCGTCCTCCAGCGTAAACTTGTCTGGCAACAATTCTAACAGATTGCGTGGCCCGCGCGTACCTGTGCGGCTGTTTCTCGAATTGGCCTGCTCTATAGCCTCGCCGAAGAAGTGCATTTTACACCAGAGGTCGTAGCGCAGCGACCAGCGTATGAATTCATCGAACGACTTGTCCCACTTACAACCGTTGGCCACGTACAGCACGCAGGCTTTGAGGTAGGCTATGACGTTGGCGCGGAACGAGAAGTTCTCATAGACGCGACTCTGCGAAAGTCTGGAGAACTCGGCACACTCCTCGTAGAGTTCTTTGGCCAGTCTGTAGGCCTGCTGACAGTCTATCTCGCCTCGGGCTGCCTTGAGCCGTTCGATATAGGGCCTCAGTTCTTCGTCGAAAGTCGCATCGTACTCGCCGTATACGGGTATGTCGCTACCTATTTCACGCTCGGGAATGGTGCAGAAGTTGATGCGTGAGAGCGGCCCGTCCGTCAACACTCGGCTGAAGTAGTGCTGCCCTTTCTGAATGGTGGTCGCAGCGTTCCAGTTGAATCGTATGGTGACACGCTCGGTGACCGACTGCGTGCCTATGCGCGTCTGTCCGTAGCGGTTGCCTGGGTCAAAGGCCAGACACATGATGCGGAACTGCTGCCCCATGCTTCCGCTCCCCTTGAGCGCGTCAAACTGGTCAATCTCGTTCAGCTTGACATACAGGAAGTGCTCGTCGGCTTCGGCCATCCTCATGACGAAGGCAGGGTTGGTCATATCTGCGTCTATCTCCTGTATGACGAGTCCCTCGGGTCGTCTACGCTTGTCCTTGTTGGCACCTTTTGAATTCAGTTCGTCCTTCCATGCTTTTTCGCGCAGCAGGTTCTCTTGGTCTTGTCGTCTGATGTCGGCCATAATGTGGTCTATGGGTTCTGATATGCAGTCCTTTCCTGCCCCAGTTCCAGCCATCAGCACGTTCATCAGCGTAGCCTCGTGTAACTTGTTGTCGATGTAGCGGAAGCGTGTGCGCCACAGATGGGTAGCCAGCGCAGGAAACACGGCGTGCGCTACGGCAGGCTTATAAATTTCGGGCGTTCGGGAGACGAGCAGCCGTATCAGTGGAGGCAGTTTCTTTGGCATCTCTGGTGGCATCTCACTCTTATCCTGCTCCGTAGACTGCGGCGGCGTTTGCTGTGAGTTGAGCTCCAGCGCATCCAACACCATTCTTAGGCGCATGGGGAAACCTTCAAACTTCGAAGCCAGCGCGTTGCGAATCTTCTGCTGCTTCTCTTTCAGTGTAAATCCGTCGTAGCAGGGAATAACTGCATCCAGCCACTCGAAACTCCTACCGCAGATGTGGCGCAGGTCGCTGGCCAATTGGAAAGTCAGCGTGTCGCGGTCGCCCTCCGTAGGCTCATAGCCGTGATTGTTCAACTCCCAATACTTCTTCAGAATATCCTTAAAGGCTATGCCGTGATACTCTGTGGGAAACGCCTGCGCTGTCCTCTCCGCCGCCGTTTCGGAATCTTCCTTAGGTGTCACCACCGTCCCTTTCAGCGGTTGCCCGTCGACATCCAGCCCACGCATCAGATAAGCCTCGCGACGCTCTTCCAGCTCGCTCTCGGAGAGCGGTTGCAACCACCCCTCCGAACGGTAAATTTCCTCGTCGGCACCTGTCAAATAGATAAATCGCTCGGGCGTGATGCACGACTCGTCATAAGGCACTCCTATCTCCCTGCAAAATTCCTCCTGCGCCTCGCTGATGGTGCGACCTACGGGCAACCGCAGCCAAATGTGCAACTTGCCGCGCGCCGAGTAGTCCATACGCAACACGAGCGACTGCCACTCAGACAGGTCGTCGGCTATCAGTTCCTGCGTCCGCTTGACAGCTTTCTCCACAAGCCCTTTCTCGTCCACGTCGACACAAGTCATATATGTGAACGCTTCGGGTATAATGTCAGCCTGCGCACGGTGGTTTTTTCGGAACTCCGAGTAGTGCGGACAGGCAAAGGGTAGCCGCTCTTTCAATTTCTCGTTGCCGCCCCTGATGTCCTGTACCATCTGGCGGAGCCACCCCTCAGCAAGCAGACTGTCTACCTGTTCCCGAGTCATCGGTTCAGCATAGCCCCGATGGTCGCGCCGCCTGTCGCCCGTATGCTTCGTGTTTACTGCCATTCTTCCTTGCATAGTCTGACCTCCGCCTTAAACATTGCCGAACGAAAATTTTATAGCAATCTCTTGCGCCTGCTTGCACAATTGGGTAGGCAAGTTTTTGGCTTGCACCGCAGACATCGTGAACACAAAGTAGTACATGCCGTTCTTTCCCAGCGACAGCGAGCAGTTGTCGCCTCGGTACAACGCCTTGTTGCGCTTGCGCCGCTTCTGCTCCGTCACGTAAACATTGCCGTCCCTCATCACTTGCACCTTGCAGAGCGCAGCAAAAGGCTCCATCCGTACATTTTCGATACATTGGAAGTCAGCCCTGTGCAGCCCGTTCTCCAACTGGCCGAACGTCATCATGCCGTCCAGCGTCATCTCACTCGTTTGGTTTTTGTTGTTCTGTTTCATGCTCTATAAATGAATAAGTTGTGAATTCAACTGCAAAATTACAACAACCACCAAACAATAACCCCCTATATAGTACCTACGAATAGTACCTATATAGGGGTAACAATGTTTGATTATCAGCGCGTTATGCTAATCCTCAAATAAGTGCTCAATCTCCTTTGCACGCAACGGATAACTGCCCGTCTGCTGCATCTTCCACTTCTCCTGCGCCAGATTACTCTTGCGCCACAGAAGCTCAAAAGGCTTCCACGTAGACGACAAACCCAACTTCTCGGCAAACACCATCGCGATATACATCGCCTGCTGGCGCGACACATTAGACCGCAGTTTGTAGTTGGCATCCACAAAGCCACGCTCCTGCAAACGCCTCCAATACTTCATCGCCTCCTCCGATGCCAATTCGCCAGACAACAGCAGGCTGTCCTCCTCCATCTGCCGCACCTTTGTTTCAGCCACATCGCACACAAGCATTTTCACCGTCGGCTCCTCACATTCACCCTCCGTCTGGCGAGCCTCGCGGACAGCCTGCCTGATGTTGCGCGTCGACTCCTGCGGAGCCCGTCTGATGTGCTCTTTCAGCCTGCCACAGAAACGGACGCTCATCTCCTGCGTCAGCCGAATAGCCCTATACCGCCTGTTACTCGGCACCAGCCACCTGCCGCCCTCCTCGTCCACGTAGTACGTCTTCAGCGTCTTCTCGCCGTCAATCTCAGCCACCACCACGTCGCCGCTCCTATACTCAGGCACACACTCCATCACCAGCAAGTCGCCTGCCCTGATGCCCAAATCCTCCATCGAGTCGCCCTCGGCTCGCGTGCAGTACACATCATAGCAGCCCACCAACTCGCTGGGTAACATCATCATCACAGGCGGCACGTCCCCCGTCATGTTGGGCCTGCCGCACGCCACAGGCATGTCGAAATAAGCCACAAGCGTGTCAAACGCCACCAGACTATCTCTACTCCGTTCACCCACTCCGTAAAATACGCTAATTTTTGTGTTGTCCATAAAGTTGTAATTTTAAAATGGCAGGTCGTCTGTATCTGTATTGTCACTGAATCCTTCGTTGTCGTCCCAATGGGCAACATTTTTATATTCGCTGACAAAATCTTCATACTGTATTTTGTTGGCTCCTGTAGTTAATCGCTGAGTATGATGCTCGTTTACGTGAGCATGACAATAGAGACACAAGCATTGCAGATTGCTTTCATCATTATTTACTTTGTTGCCATCTTTATGGTGTACGTGTACATACTGCTTGTCGTAGATGTTGTCTATTTTCAGTCCGCATTGCTCACAGGTATAGTCATGTGCTTCCCTATATGCCAGACTGATGCGTTCCCAATCTCGAGTGTAGCCAAATATATCAAGTTCTTGGTCTTCGCCATTTGCCGCTTTGAGTACATCAACAAACTGGGTTGAGTTCATAGTTCCACATTCAGAAATCATCTGTCGGCATTTGCTACATAAAGGTAAGTTTTCTACCATTACTTTTCTTCCGTAAGGCTTTAAATTTATCTTATTACCTTGTGCTAAAAGATTGACTGAGGCAATTGCAAGAGCCTTGAGGTCGGATTTGCTTGACAAGTCATAAGGAGAATCTTTATGCCATGTGTCGGCAAAGGCACGGATCACGTCGTCATATTTAGACGATACAAGACAATACGTAGTGTTATTATCAATAGTCTCATTGTTGTCATCAAGGTTGATAACAGGAACAGGCTCTCGATTAGTACCAACGTAGTGGTCACCAAGCCCTCTGTTAATGAAGTCCTGTATTACTTCACATTTACAGATATGGAATCTTGGCTTTCCAAACCGTTGCATATAATAATCTTTTTTATACATAAAAACCTGGTATTCTTTACCGTCTTTACCTATGACGAAAATTCCTTTATCTGTAAATTTAACATTTCCTTTCCTGTAATCTTCTATCGTGATGGTCACAGGTTCAATAGGCTTCCACGCCCCTCTGTCCCCAACGACAAATCCCTTACTCGTCAAATAATTCTTTAGTGGGGCAAAGTCATAAATTGGCTTTTCATTTTCATTCATAGTTTCTTCCTTTCGTTATTGTTTTATGGGCAATTTATTTATCTTAGTTACAAAACTCTCGAGAATAGAGTCGCCATTTGTGACGATGCGAAACTCCACTCGGCGAGACATTTCCATATCGATGGGCTTCCCTGTCCTGAAAGCATAATCACCCTCAGCGTCAAGTGCCTTGCCGTATGAAAGCCCGTTTGCCGTAAACCAGTAGTCAAGCATTTTCTTCTGCTCTTTGGTGTATTTCTGGAACGAGGACATTTCCCTGATATATCTCAGCACGTTGTAGGCTCTTTCCTGCGACAGCAGGATATTGGACAAATAGGAATCTTGCCCAAACTTGACCATTCGCAAGGTATCGGTGTGCCCCTCGATACGGATTTCCTGTATTTTGGTGCGAAGTGTGTCGTTGAGCAGTATATCTAGATAGCGGGGTATAAACTCGTCTAATATCTCCTTAAACTTGGGCTCCAAAGTACCAGAGCCTAATTTAAATAAAACCTCTGGCTCTTTAAACTTCATGGACAAGTCTTTGCCGACTACCATTCTCCATCTGGCTGTATCAGCCGCAAACTCTCTGACTAACTTTTCGTGAAGTTTCTGTTTGGTCTCTACATATTCAGTCATCGCAGACTGGTTTTTCTGTACTTGAATCATATATGCGATAGCGACGAACAGAAAGATAACCATCAATCCTGTCATTAGGTCGGAAACAGACATCCAAACATTATGCCTTGCCATTTAACATTCCTCCATCGTTAATTTTTCTCAGCCTTTGTTATCAGCGCCTGTATGCAGTTGTCAAGTTGAGCTAATGTAGTACTGAGGCGGGCATAGAACTGGTTGTTAAGGCCTGCAACCTGTTTATTCAAGGTGTCTGTTCCGCCTTTTATAATACTTATACCTTCCTCCATTTGCTCTCTCGTCCCTTTCCAGAACTCCTCGCCATAGTCCTTTATCTTGGCAATTTCTTCCAACTTCTTCGTGAGGACTAACACGCCGTCTACAAAGTTGCGCTGTTTCTTCACCCAATCGTTAAGCGATTTTGTCGCCGCGTCAAATTGCTCAAAGTTCGATTTCGACAATTCCGTAGTGTTTTGGAGGTCAGTAGATATTTTGATAAATTTCTCATCCTCGACAATGACCTTGTTTAGCGCATTGACTATCTGGTGCAACTTGCCGCCCTCGCTGACTAAATGGCGAGTATCCTCATCGACTTTGGTCAAGGAAGTCGAAGTGCTTTCAAAGTTTTCAGCCATCTGCTTGTATTGTGCGGTCAGCGACTGAATCATCTCCTTGTTCTCTTGCTGCCATAGGTTCAGACGCTCAACGCTCTTGTTCAGCTGGTCGAAGTTTTCTTGAATGAGCTTGTTAATCAGCGAGTTCATCTGCTTCTGGAACTCCTCGGTTACTTTCTTCATCACTTCCACAAGGGCTTCCGTGTTACTCTTTTTTAGTAATTCTGAGAACTCGTCAAACTTCTCTGTCAGCAGTTTGTTGGTATCAGCCATTTTGTCCTCAATCTCCACTATCTCGCTGTGCAACCTATCGCCAAATTTGGCTACGTGTTCGCCAATCTCACCCTGTCCGCTGACCAGCGCTTCTGTATGGTCAAGCATCTCACCAAACTTACTGCCGTGTTCGTCAGATTTCTTTAGAATATCTTTTTCCGTTTCCTCTATGTTTCCTACTGATTGTAGGATGCTGTCAGTATTTCCAGATATGGACTGTTGCGTTGTACGAATGTTTGTAACTTCCAAAGCTAGGTTGTTTACCGCCACATTCATGTTGTTGATGTTTGCAACTAACTGTTCAACCCCGTTCCCCAATGTGTTCATCATTGTCTGTACAGAACTATAAAAATTTGTTTGTACGTTTGATTGATTGCGTGTCTGTTCTTGGAATTCTTGTAATGCTTTTACGATTATCCCTGCTGCCTCTGCCGAATCACTCATTCCGCCAGTCTTTTTGTCAAACAATTTATTGACTTGCGCAGATAAACACATAGAACCAACCATACCAGCAAGAGACGTAAAGAAAGCAGTCTTTAAACCATTCAGTAACAGGGGAATACTGTCTGTTAGGTTATTTGTGTTAAAGCATAGCAGTCCCAGAGTAATGCCTAAAAAAGTTCCAAGTACACCAAGAGTAGACACCAGAGAAGGTATCGTCTCTATAAATCCCCGATGTTCTAAAGCTTTGTCTTTTTCCTTTTTGTGGCGAATGTAGAAATAACCGCATACGGCACAAATTATGACAAATGAAACCAATATGTACGAAATTTCCTCTCCATGTTTTTGATAAAATTCAGTTAGTTTCTCAATTTTACCCCCCCCCTATTGTCTGGGCTACTATGTTGTCATTCATGTTGTTTTTATGTTTTAATTGTTCTGTATTAGTACTTACGCCTGCAAAGATAGTGCAAACCAAGCGAAATGCAAAATAAATTGCTATTTATTTTTGCTCTTTTCATGCTTCAAAAGTGGATACAGAATACAGAATACAGTTTTTTGAAGT
>JAFLSF010000003.1:57982-63006 GCA_022511045.1 Prevotella sp. | reverse complement strand
GTTTAGACTATCATTTATTTGTCCACAATTTAAACAGATATATTCCATTGCTTTTCACATTATTTTTCAATCCTCATCAAAGACTTGTTCTCTTGTTACTATGCCATGTTTATGCATATACAAATAACTTGCTCGTTCTATATTATATGATTTTGGAAATTGCCTTTTTGCCTTCTTAATCAAAGAGTACATATACTCATATGGCATATGTTTGATGTAAGCTTGATATTCAATATTCATTGCTAAAAACAATTCTTCATGTTTATCTGAATAATTGTTCTTCATAGCATCCATAAGTTCGTCGAGAATGGCGTAATCATGTCTTTCCAAATTATTTTTCCTTACTAAACACCGAAAATATCCTTGAATTTGATAAGAATTTTCAGGATAACTTTCATAATTCTCTTTTGCCATATTTAATGCAACTTGGTATTTATTTTGTGCTAATAATGCTGTAACAAGTTCTCTTTTTGCTCTTTGCATATTATGAGACAAATCTAATGCTTTTCTAAAATACGATTCAGCTTTTGGATACTCTTTTTTTATACGAAAATAGAAACCATAAAGAAAATGTGAATCAGCTCCTTTAATATTTTTAACTTCATCAAAGAATCGCTCTGTTTGGGTACGACACAAAGCAAGGCATAGCCAATAACGTAACTCTCGAACTACATCTTCATAATAATTATGCATCTCAGTTAGTACAGAATCACATATTTGTATTACTAATTGATAATCTTGTTTATTGTAAATCTCTACAATTGTGCTTACAACTATTGATGGAATTAGGAAAGTATTTGTACTTGGGTTTCTCGACAGAATCTTTTGCTTTATGTCATATAGATATAGCGATGTATCTTCTGTTATGCAATCCGTTCTCTCAATATGCGTTTCCAAAACTTCTTCAACATGTAATTCCCAGTCTTTAGGGAGGGACATATGGCATCGCCTAATATAATCAGCCAAGTAATGGTCTAAACGAAAATATTGTTCTGAGGGTCCAAATGTACTAACGATTCCATATTCTATCATTTCATCAAGTATTTTTATTGCTTCAATAATTCTTTCCCCAAAAATCCTCTCTAATATTTTGTAGCTAACAAAGTCAAGTTTTGACAAAATAATTAGAAGATAACGTTGCTCATCTTCAGAAAAATGTTTAAGAAGCGGTTGTATCTTTTTATCACCTATACTGACTAAACTATTAATATCTTTTTTAACCAATGCTTTAGGTTTTGTATTTAAAGCTTCAACCACCTGAAGTATTTGCTGTGGGGATTGTAATAATCGGTCTACAAAAAAGGAAATATCCTCTTCAGTGATATCCGTTAATTCGTATGCTCGAACACAATTAACAAATAATTTAACTCTATCTTTGCGATCCAATGGCATTAATTGTATATGTGCAATCTGAGGGTACTCTGAATCTACAAAGGAATTTGGGGATTTCCGTGTCATTATATATAGTCCTAATTGATTATTTAAAGCAGGATCCTCTAATACATCTTTTAGCCATTGAGACACATCTCTATTGGGTAATACACATGCCATATCATCATTTACAAATACTGTAGATTGTGTATTATACAATTCATTAAGCAATTCAACTACAATATGGGCTTTTTCTTTAGGTTCTTTATTGAGAACATTTTGCAATTCATCAGTGGTATATGTTCTTGATATTATGTTCAAATATATAATAAAATTCTCCACATTCTCTTTTGGACTTGTACTTATTCTATATGGTTCTATTTCTGGTGCATACCCAACCTTCTGCATACACTGTTTAGCAAAAGTATCTTTACCGACACCATCTCTCCCCGAAATAATTAAAGAGCGTAGTTTTAACCCAGCAAAAGATTGAAATTTTTCTTCGAATTTTGCGATGTCATTGTTTCTTCCAACCATAAAAGAGTCTAACCGTTTCCGTTTACTATTTTTTGACCATAAAATCTTCCTAAATTTCTGCTCTATATCACATGCCAGTATATATGGACTTTTGAATTTTCGAAGGTTAAAGCATTCGTCATCTTTCATCCATTTAGGACACTCTTCAATAGTTAAAGTGTCATCAATTATATATGGCCAAAAACGCATCAATTTATCAGACTCCATTCTTTTTAATGCAATTTTTATTTCTTTTTTCACCCAATTAGAATTCAAACTATCATGAGACAAAAGGAGAACAAACACTGTTGATTCTTCTATATTTTTATAAATTTCGTCAAGGGTTTTATACGCAGGTTCGAAATTGTAGCAATCAATTCTACAAAAATCTCGGCCTAATCTTTCCACTAATTCCAATGCAAAATCTTTCTGTTTGCTACTATGAGAAATAAATGCTTTTATCATAATTATAATTTTATTATTACGACCTAAATAGAATATTTTTACTGGTTTTACCTCAATTTATTTTTCAACTTAGCAACATCGTTCTTAACAAATACATTCATCTCTGTCCCTAATAGATATATTTCAGATGTAAATAGCGACAACATACCATTTTTTTCGACAGAGAAATTCTTTTTAGTATTCGCTATTGCATCTTCTAATCTAGCTGGGTCTTTCTCGAAATTGAAACCGCCAGAAATGTTGCCATTAACAAATTCTTTTATTGATGCGTATTTACCCACATCATCCATAGTAGGCTTGTTATCATAAAAGTGGTAATATAACCAGATTTCAAAACACGGATTACTTTGGGCTACATTCCAGGCATTATAGGGTTTTATCTCGTCAAAATTCTGGGGAATGGTTGCATTCTGCTGTGAGCAGAACTCTCGTAAAGGAGCTATCTTTCCTTCTTTCTCCCAAGTATCAGTATCTATTACGAACCATATAGTATCGCCTTGTTTATAATCAACCGTGTATTCTCTATTATCACCCATCAAGGCTTGTTCGGCACGTTCCTTCAGCTTCAATGGGTCATTTCCTTTTGTTGGAGGGATTGTGATAACTTGCAAATTGGAAGATAAGCCTTCAAAGAAAGCGAAATAGTCAGGTTCCGTGCCTTTGCCTTCACACACTATGTATATTTTGTGAGCATCCCTTGATGGTTCTCGTTTTCCGTAATCTCTTCTTCGCTGTATCATATTACCAATGCAAGTCTTTGAGGTTGGACAAGAAAGGAATGCCTCCATAGCGACCATTGAGATAGCCATTCTCAATATTGGCTGTCTTGTGGATGTTGAAATCACTCAACGGATAAAGTTGTGTTGCCTGTTCTGCATCTTTTTGGGCAAGCCAAATCTCATCTGGTCGGAAAATGTTTTGGTCAAGCAATCCAGATTCATGGGTAGTGAATATTAACTGCCCTTTAGCGGTTTTACTTTCAGATAGTTTCCGCATAATATCTTTTATTAAGATAGGATGTATACTTCTTTCTATCTCGTCAACTACATATACTTTGTCCTGTTGAATAATAAAATACAATAACGGCATATATTCTATCAAACGTCGAATACCATCAGATTCGTCGTAAAGTGACATCTCAATTTCTGAACCATCCATGTTTTTATGGATTGCAGTCAATGTCTTCATATAGACTTTGCCTTCTTCAAATATAAGATTTGCAACATCGCCAGTGTTCTTGTTAGATATTGACAATGGCTCACCAGGACGTTCTTTCACTTCTTTGACAAATTTCGCCAATTTCCTATCCTTAATATCCTCTTCTGCAAGTAATTTTTTATTCACCTTCAGTTTGATGATGCCAGTGTTTAGTTCTGGCAGTGTTGCATTTACTAATTCTGAAAAGGCGAAATCTGTATCTAATAAATGTGGGACAAAAAAATGTCTGGAGTCAGGAAGTACCAGTTGCAACTTATTTACAATCCACAAATAAGCATCAGCAACCAATGGGCTTTCAGCAGAATAGTATTTGCCTAAAAAAGAAAGTAAAAGCATGTCTGGGCGGACCAGTCTCCTCAAAGCATCTTGAAACTGCTCAGTTATGCCTTTACCTACATAATCGGCATTGATAGAAATGTCAGTTCCCTTGCGTGTAAATAATTCTATATCTTTACTCTTCTTACTCAGTAGCAACTCTTCAAATATGATTTCTTCTGAAGTAAACTCAATGTGATAATAGAAGACATTGCTATTATTATAGAATTCTATTGCTAATCCTGATGGTTTATCTGCGCATTGTGTGTCAAACTTAAAAGGCAAGTCACCATAGAAACTTATTTTATTTACGTTTTCTACTCTTACTAATAACTGCAAACTATTCAGCGCTTCAAGAAGATTGCTTTTACCTGCACCATTGGCACCATAAATTGCACTCATGCGTAAAGCTGTAGCGTGACCGCAAGTAATTTTATGATTCTCGTGGCTATGGCTTTTGCTTGAGGGAAATGTATTAAACTCTACCCCTCCCTTAAAAGAAGCAATATTCTCTACAATAAATCTTAAAAGCATATCAATTCCGTTAAAAATTCACGGCAAATATACAACTTTTATTTCAAACAACAATAAACAAACCTTGGAAACTGACAAATTTAACCGAATTTAACCATGTCAATTATCAATGTCAACAGACTTTGTGCTACAAGCATTTTTATTATGTATGCTTATCAGTTA
This sequence comes from Prevotella sp., assembly GCA_022511045.1. Classification (GTDB taxonomy): domain Bacteria; phylum Bacteroidota; class Bacteroidia; order Bacteroidales; family Bacteroidaceae; genus Prevotella. Next base: position 58,425 of record JAFLSF010000003.1, on the reverse strand, counting down.
TCAATTTTAGCCCACAAATAAAGTTAAAAATGTTAAATTTACGCCTTTTTGAACTCACACAAAATTTATGATGTTATTTTTCTACCGTTTAAGATATAATACCTTATAATACAATGACATACAAATACTCGCACCTGAACTATTACCCAAGAAGCTTTAACACACTATCATTACCCTCTAAAAAAAGGAGCGTTTTATCTATCGCTATATATCAAAGAATCTTATTGTATGTTGTAAATTTGCACTTGCTTGTTGAATTCGCATTATGTTTTTAAAAGTTAAAAATGTTAAATCTATACCTTTTTGAACTTACACAAAATTTATGATGTTACTTTTCTATCGTTTAAGATATAATGCATTGTAATACAATAACATACAAATACTCCGATTGCAGTAGCCTAACCTCTGTGACCATTCCCAACAGCGTGATATCAATTGGCTAT
>JAFLSF010000003.1:0-57882 GCA_022511045.1 Prevotella sp. | reverse complement strand
GACCATTCCCAACAGCGTGATATCAATTGGCTATGACGCTTTCTATGGTTGCAGTGGCCTAACCTCAGTGGACATTCCTAACAGCGTAACTTCCATTGGCAGCTGTGCTTTTCAATATTGCAGCAGCCTAACCTCAGTGAACATCCCCAACAGCGTAACCACCATTGGCGACTACGCTTTCTCATATTGTAGTAATTTAGCTTCGTTGAATATTGGTACAGGTATAACTTCTATCAGCAATTATGCTTTTGCTGATAGCGGCTTAATGTCGATAATACTTCCTAATAATGTAATTGAAATAGGCGAAGGGGCTTTTGAGGAAAGCCCAAACGTGACCAACATCGTTCTTGGTAATGCTGTGGAGAAAATAGGTAGTAATGCATTTGCCAATTGTAAGAAATTAGAGGACGTATATTGCTATGCCATTAGATACCCGTCATCGGTATCTTATGATGCCTTTAATAACTCTTACATTGATTACGTGACCTTGCACGTACCAGCTCAGTCTGTCACCCAATACAGAAACCAATCGCCTTGGAGTAGATTTATGGATGTTGTGCCTTTGACTGGTACTGACCCACAGCCGACGGGCATCGAAAGTGTTTATGCTACGGGCGTTTCCAATGAAAGCCAGAACAGCAAATATTTCACTCTTGGCGGCAAGCAGTTCAGCCAGCCTCAGCGTGGACTGAACATCGTGAAGATGAGTGACGGCACGACGAAGAAAGTGGTTGTAACTAAGTGAACGTAAACCAAGCTCGCTTGAGTTATGTCCGACCTGCCTCAAACGTGAACGAGAGCCGCAAGTCTGCGGCTCTCGTTTTCTTGCTTATTAGAGTATGCGGATTTTGAGCTGGTGTTTCTTCGTCTTGTCAATGGTGTATTTCTTCAGCACGCCAGGGCCGCAGGAACTGTTGCCAAGCCCCATTACGGCACAATCAACGGAGAGGTAGGTGTGGCCTTGGTCCTCCAACTGGTAGTCGTGGGTCTTGGATGCTATATACTGGGCAGAGTAGGGCAATGCGCTAAAGGAGAATGTGTGGTCGACGGCTTCGATGCGTAGTGTCTTACCCTGTTTTGTCTTCAGTTCTACAAAGGCGCAGTCTTCGTGGTTGCCCGAGTCTTGAGGACGTGGGTAGTGGACGTACTGCTGGGAGACGGTGGAGTGCCAGAGGGCAATGGGACACGAGGTCTTACGGTCTGGGTAGTTGTCCCAAGGGCCGCGTCCGTACCACGTCAGTTGTTCGTATTCACGAGGTAACTCGATGACGATACCCAAACGTGGAAGGTCTGGTAGTGTGTCTGGTATCTCGAAAGTGAAAGTCAGCTCGCTGCCCTGCTGCTCCATAGTCATGGGGAGAGTGTACGTGTCCAGTCCGCACCGCTTCCAGTCCTTTGCCAGCCAGTTGCCGAAACTCTTGTCGTTGTCAGTCGGGGCACGGAAGCATTGGGCTTTTATCTTGTCGGCAAGGGGCGTGACGAGTGTGGGCAGAGGCTTGCTCTTGGCTGTGCAGACGGCCAGTGGACGGTCGTTGAGGGCAAACTGCTCACTGATGACCTCTACGCCGTTTCTCGTAGCGCTGACGTTGAGACGCACATCATGGTCGTTCTTGACGATGCCTGCTGTGGCCAGTGTTCCGTTGAATGTTCCTTTCTTGACGACTTTGCCATTGTCTGTGACATTGTAGGTAAAGGTATATTCGCTAAGGGGTATCTCGCTATAAAGGGTGTAGGCTGTAACAGTCTCGCCCTCCATTCGGAATTGCAGTGGTGAATAGACTTTCTTTACCTCGTAATATTTAGGCGTAAGGGTGCGGTCGCTCATAATAACGCCGTTCATACAAAAAGCATTGAGGTTGGGCTTGTCGCCAAAATCGCCGCCATATAGCACTTTCTCCACTTTCTTACCGTTTGCCTCTGACTGCTGAATGATGCCTTGGTCCACCCAGTCCCAGATGAATCCGCCCAACATTCGGCGATGGCTGTAAATTTCGTCCCAGTATTCTTTGAAGTTGCCTAAGGCGTTACCCATGCAGTGTGCATATTCGCTGGTCATGACGGGACGGTTGTCGTTGGTGCGGCGGGCTATCTCCAAAAGACGTTCCCAACGGGCGTTCTCAGCTCGCTCCTGGTCGGCTCCCTCGGCCACTCCAGGGTTGAGGTATTCATCCATTACGCGTGGATAGAAGCGACTGATGACGTCTACCGTTGCTGGGTCTGTGTCGGTACGTTCCATATCTGAGGCTACAGAAAGTGTACCCTGTGCCCCTTCATAATGGATAGGGCGTGTGGGGTCGAACTCCTTGAGCCATGCAGACATGGCGGCATGGTTGGCCCCATAGCCGCTCTCGTTGCCCAGACTCCAGAAAATGACGGAGGGGTGGTTTTTATCGCGTTCGGCCATGCGGATAGCCCTGTCAAGGAAAGCATCTGCCCAATCGGGGGTGGAGGCAAGGGTTCCGCGTAGTCCATGAGTCTCGCAGTCGGCCTCGTCCATGACATACATTCCAATACTGTCGCACAATTCATACCAGCGTGGGCAGTTTGGGTAGTGACCCAGTCGTACGGCGTTGATGTTGGCCTCTTTCATCAGTTGCAGGTCGCGCTTCATCAATTCCTCTGTCATAACGCGGGCGCGGAAAGGGTCGTGCTCGTGGCGATTGACGCCGCGCAGCTTGATGGGATTTCCATTGATGAGCATCTCGCCATTGCGTATTTCTATAGTGCGGAAACCAACCTGTTGGGTGGCTTGCTCGATGGTTTTCCCTTCCTTGTCCTGCAATTGGAGGCGTAGGGTGTAGAGGTTGGGATATTCTGCACTCCAGAGGCGGGGATTGTCCACTTTGATTGTCATACGGTCGAACTTCCTGTAACCTCTTTGAGAGAACCACTTATTCATGCGTGCCGCCTTGTGCTGTAGGTCTAAGGTTTCTTCGGTGTCCAACGTGTCGCAGCCTATTGGCGATGTTCCGTCCAACAAGGTGGCCACAAGGCGATAACCTTCGCCCGTAGCTCCGTTGTATACGGAAAACTGGGGGTTGACTTGTAGTAGGTAGCCGTTTTCCTTTCTGACCGTCCTTACGGCTACATCTCTTAAACGGACATTTGGGGTATGGTAGAGTAGCACGTCACGATGGATGCCACCAAAGCGCCAAAAGTCTTGGTCTTCCAGATACGAGCCATCGCTATACTTATATACCTCTACAGCTATTTGATTCTCACCTTTATGGATGTAAGAAGTTACGTTAAACTCAGAAGGTTCCATTGAGCCCTGCGAGTAGCCTACACGTTGGCCGTTTATCCAGACGTAGAAAGCGGACATTACACCCTCGAAGCGTAGGAACGTCTGCCCTTCTTGCCAGTCGTTTGGCACAATGAATGTGCGGCGATATTGCCCCGTAGGGTTGCGCTCTGTATAAGTCGTCCATACGGGCTTGGGCTCGCGTGTCACATAGGGTGGGTCTATCTTAAACGGATAGCCTGCAGAGACATAGATAGGCGTACCATAGCCGTTCACCTCCCAGTTGGCAGGTACGGTGAGCGTTGCCCAGTTGCTCACGTCGTAATCAGCTTTATAGAAATCCTTTACTCGCTCCTCTGGTGTCTTTGTCCAGCGGAACTGCCACAAGCCATTGAGATTCAGCTGACGGTCACCTTGATAGTTGGCGTAGGGGATAAAGTATGCCCGTGCAGGTTCGCGATTTATCTGTAGCACGTGATTATCCTCCCAGTCATGGTGCTCTTGGGCAGTGGCGGAGAACAATACGGCTGTCAAGGCCGACAGGACGAATAAAGTCTTTTTCATTGTAATTCGAGTTCTCTGAAAGTTATGTCATTGGTCTCTATAGTGAGCGTATAGGTACCTGCGTTAATCTCGCTGCCCGTAGTGGTGGAGAGCATCTTGAACTTGTTAGGTGTCTTGGGGAACGTCACGTCGCGGTCGACAACAGCCGTCCCACTCGCATCAACAATGGTCATGCGTGCCGTAACAGGTTCGCCTGTCGTATTTCTATAGCGGAAGCGCAGAGCATACTCTTGACCAAGGCCAGTGGTAATGATAAAAGATGTTCCAGACATAACTTCCTCACCAGAATCTGGCTGAACATCAACAGGTTTAAAGACGGCAGCAGGACGTGCCTCAGTGTCCTTTGGTAACAATTCTTGAGGTAACTTTGCGATAGTATCAGTATCTAATGCCTTCCATGAAATCGTGTTATCAGATATACGATGGAAACTTGGGGCAAGGTTAGAAGAAAGTGTATCTATTTTCTCAGCAACCGCGATGCCACAGATGACGGCTTGTCCAGCTTTCACTTCGGGGAAAGAGATACGCAAGCGACCATCCTTAGGCTTGGCATAGACAATACGCTTCAATGCTCCGCAATAGCCTGCCTCCGCCCATGGGTCAAGGTCGTCAACTACCGTCTCACCGTTGACCGCAACATCGAAGATACGCAGGCCTTCATAGTCGGCTGTTTCAGAGGTATCACGGCCATGCCAAGGCTCGGCAAAATAGAGTTCAATACGATAAGCATCATCAGAAGTTTCTGTGTTCTCGCCATCAGTCTTTGAAGCATTGTTAACGGATAGCTCGGGAACGGGTAGGTCATACCATAGGCGATGGCGACCAAAACGGAAGAATTGGAACAACTCATCGCTGTTGGTGCCGCGAATATCAGTGGTGATATGACGCTGGGAGGCTTGTAGGGCATTGATGTCTTCGAAATCCTGTCCCCATGAATGGCTATGTAGGGTGTCGTCAGCCTCCCATTGTTGGCCAAACTCATCCTTAAAGGCATCGCCTCCACAATTGATGCGATAAAGATAACGATAGCCCTCGGCTCCCTTCACAAGGTCGACGTTGCGGTCGGCAGCTGTGGGGAATATTCCCTCTGTTTCGGAAGATTTGACATGACGTTGGCGATACATGTAATAACCGATGGTGGGCTCCTCCCAAATAGTGGTAAGACCTTTGTAGTTGATAGGACCTATCTTATCTACACGGCGGAAAGCACCATCAGGGTGCATACGACCAGGGTTGTCGTGTGAGGAAAATATCCATTGGAAATGGCCGCAGACGCTATCCTTTGCCATTTCAGCAAGGAGAACTTTGGTCTCCAACAGATTGCAGAACGATTCCTCGCTATATTTTGAGTCACCATGAAGGTCAAGGGTACGCCATGCACCGTACTCGCCGTTGAGTAACTGGTCTGGGTGGCTTAGTTCTTGATCATAATTTAAAGCAGAGCCACCATAAGTTCCGCTCCAGTTTTGTATGACATTCCAATCTGTACCCTCGCCACCATTGCAAGTAGTGATGGCTCGTTGGTCAATGCAAGTAGGGTCGAGGGAGCGGATAATAGTGCTACAATCCTCTGCAAACTTGCGAGGTAGCGCACTTTCGTTTTGTAAACCCCAAAGTATGATGGAGGGTGAATTGCGACGCTCCTTAATCCAACGCACTAACAGGCGTGTAAAGTTGCGGCGGAACTTTTGGGTGTCATACCAAATGTGAGCGGAGAACTGACTCCAAAAGAGAACGCCTTGTTCGTCGCATAATTGTTGGTAGAGCAGATTGTGAGGTTGGTGCGCCTCTCGGAGGGCGTTGAAGCCCGCATTGGTAATTTGTTTCATGCGGGAGCGAATTTGCTCAGGTGAGAAAGCGTGGCCGCCTCCCAAAAGGTGTTCATACTCGCAGGTGCCATTGATGAAAACAGGCTTACCATTGAGATAGAAACGATTGTCGACAGTGGTAGTTGACGAACTCTTGGAAACGGAATCTGTGCTATCGGTCTGCTCTACGCCAGCATTACGATGAACGGGCCACGAGATAGACCGGATGCCGAAAGGCGTACGCACCTCGTCAGTGGTCTTTCCATCACGTTTAATCATGGTGGCCAGTGTGTAGAGGTAAGGATCGTCGAGATTCCAGCGATGGACATCAGCAACTGCCTCAGCATGGTAGAAAGTCTTGCTGTCACCAGGAGCTAATGATAAAGTGTCGACCTGTCTGAATACCTGCTTGCCTGAGGCTTGTGTGAATTTGTGAACCAGTTCAAAAGTTTGATTCTCTTTAGTATAGTTACGGATTTCAGTCTCAATGAAGACGGAGTCGCAAGCGGCATTGTTCCAAATATGTACACCAAATGGCTCAATGCGGATGTCATCAGTCGCAATAAGCGATACGGGACGGAAAATACCGAAAGGCTGGCTACCCTCGCTAAATCCCCATTCACTGCTACAACCGCCGCAGACCCATGGTGAAGCTGTTTGCATGGCGGGATGGTCTACATCTACCTTTAGGTCATTGTTGCCTGTCTTTAGGTGGTCTGTTACATCAAGTGTCCAGACGGTACGGCCTACTAACTCTTCAGGGTATTTATGGCCATTGAGGGTAACTGTAGCATAAGTTCCTACTCCCTCAAATTGGAGGAAATAGCGGCGTCCATCCTCTTTCTTTGTTTCAAAAGTTTTAGTATAGGTGGCCTTACCGTGCAAATTTCCATGCCGTAACTGGCGATAGCCGTAATAATCGTCGAAGTTATGGGGGAGGTTGACTGTGATAGTTGCTGGCGAGGCATTGATAGCGGAAGCAGGTGTAGTGCGATTGATGGTAGCTTGCCAGTTTTCGTTGAGAGAGATAACAGTGCGGCATTCCTTACGTTCTGGTTCGGGGAATTTTACAGTTGAACGACCCATAGGAACGCTGGTAGCAACGGCAATGCCTCGTTGTTGGTCGTTGTTGACAGCACAATAGAAGTGATAAACTATGCCATTATGTTTGATGACAGAACTCTTATGGGCGAACATTTCGTCATAAGGTTTAGAGGGTATGATAAGGTCTGGTCCTGTCCAATCCTGCCAATGGATGAGGTCACGACTGACAGCAAAAGTATTGTATGCGTTGTATTTACGGTCAGGGTTGTAAGCTGAGAAATAGAACATTACATAAAGTGGGGCAGTCTTCTTGGCTTTAGAACCTTTTCTGGGAGTGATAGGTAAACCATAGTCTCCAGTCATCTTGACTATTTGAGCATCACCAGTGATGATACCTGGAGCCTCATGGTAATAGACGGGATTACCCTTATAACGGCTCCAATGCTTGAGGTCGTTGGATAAAGCAATACCAATGCGTTCTGCTTTTAGATTGTTTTCTGGATTGATGCCGCCAGCATTGTAAAACATAACAAAGCGGCGCCCCAAAGTCATACTGGGGTCATCATAAATAGTGCTCTTATACTCTGTTAGTTTCTCCCACCACTGTGCGTACTTATCATTGATACTAATCAGCGGTTTATCATCGGATTGCCATTCATGGGGCTGGGTAATGTCGCCATTAGTCCATGCCAAACCGATGTTCAGTGGCTCTCGAACTGCCTCATAACCAGTACCGTGTCCGCCAATATAGGTCATCCAATAGTTCTTCTTGTACTTGGAAATGGAATAGGAACCATCCCATGTCCAGTCAATGAGTGCAGGGAAACCGCCTCGCTGGTTCATATCCCAACCGTCATCTTTATATGAAAGGATGCGTCCTTGAGTTTGCCAGTGTAGCAAATCATCACTAGTGGCCAGCCAAGTCTCGTAGCCTCGGCCATCAAATCCTCCCTTTCCATTATAAACGACATAAGTCATCAGCCATTTGTCGCCTACACGGAAGACCGTTGGGCAGTCTATTTTGTGATAATTGTCTGTGGGAGCTACTACCATACCATATTTATAAGGTGTACGCACTTCATTATAAATACGGTTCATAACTTCGTCGGAGATAGTAGGCGGTACACCGTTGGCTGCTGTAACCGTTAGGCTGACGAGAGGTAGTAACAATAATGCGAGTAGTTTCCGTTTCATAGTATTTGTCTTATTTCATAAACAACCAGTCAACCTCATTGGATGCACCATTAAGGCCACAATCACGAGGAGTAATGTCACTTGTTGTAAAGCCAGCCACCATCATAATACCTTTAGGCAGGTGTAGGGTCTGATGGCCTGCAGGTAATACATATTGGTGGATATTCACTTTCGGCATCTGTTCGATGCTAATGGCATTGGTTAATATAGGTTCGGCTTGTCCGTACTCATTGCCTGTGGCATCAGTCTCGAGTTTGGGAGGATTAGCCCACTTGGGGTCGTCATCTTGGAAGAAACCAACAAGGAGTTTGACCGGTTGGTCAGCCTCAAACTCAATAGCAGTACCTTTGATACGAGTCGTGTCACGGTCAAGGACAATAGCCTGCATGTTGGCTAATTCTGGAGCGACAGAGTCAACTGGGGTATCGGGACGTTTATCGAAGATAATAGCACCTTTCTTGAGCGGAATTGTGATAATGCCTGAACCACTACTAATAGTAGCCGTACCAGAGAGAAGGGTAACTTTGGCAGGAATAGCAGGTTGGATGTGTACATTTGTTTGAATCGCAGGATGCTTTAACTTTTCTATATTGGCTTTTAAAGCTTCTAATTCATCTTGATAAACAACAGCCAACTCGCTCCATGTCTTCATCTTGCCGCCATCACCCCCTACAGGAATACGACGTTGGGCAGTTTGCATGGAGTTTGCATAAAGATAAGTCTCGTCAGTCATCTTTGCCAATTGGTTCCAGTATTTTTGGCTCTCTTCCAATAGGGGAACAGCAGCATCAAGATATTTAACGTCCTTAGTCCATTTGTAGTTCAATACCTGTTGGGCGGCAAGGACTTTCTGCTCGAAAGCAACGGCAAAAACGAAATAATTACTCATGTCTTTGCGGACACGTTCAAATTCTTCAGCATGGCGGGTAGGTTTGGTGGTAATGGCCATCATTGCTTCAACGGCTTTACGTCCGTGAATGACGCATTGGTCTACAATGTCTAATGGCAACTCACCAACATGTTTTTCTCCTTTCCATTCTTTCTCTACATATTCGATAAGTTTCTCACCTTCTGGTCCGCAACTCTCATAGAAACCAGGATAAATGGTGTATTTGTAAGGATTCACTAATTGGGCAATTTTCATACCGAGGAGCAATGTCTGACGATTACCCTCCGTGATACCAAAACGACGCAATAGTTTGGGAGCAATTTCACCCGATTCGTCGTAAGCCGTCAAGAGATGTCCTGCGGCAATAGTATCTATACCATAATAATCTGCCAACTTTTTCTTCCAATAACTTTTATCGTCACCACGCTTACAATTCCACGCATAACGTCCCCATACTTGATACCACATCCAATCGCGGTCTAATTGTTTTAATCGCTGACCTTCTGGTAACTTATCAGCTGTGTATGGCCAATCCCAATAAGAAGCCTGCGGATAAAGATGTAAACCTTTGGAGTGATGGACACGATGCATAGCTTTAACTGTCTTTTGTGTGAAAGCAGGAGATGACCAGCGCCAAGGTTCAAGATTAGCCAAAATATGTACGTTATCAATATGTACAGGAGCGGCTTCTGCTAACTGGCGATGTGTCTCGCCCCAAGGACCACCAGGTTCATAGGTTGTCAAGGATTCACCTGTATACTTCGACATCGTGTAAATGTTGGGATAGAGGGGTAACGATTCTCTCAGCACTAATGGGCCGTCTGTGTCGTGCGAGCGAAGTACAATGGGAGGGAGAGCAGAGGGAGAATCATTGGAAACAATAGACTTTCCTTGTGCAGCTAAACCGTCCTTAATACCTGGGATAATGGTTTCCTTCATCCATACAACATCGTCTTCAATTGTCGCCATTGCTTCACCAAGACACACTAATAAACCAACGTTTGGATAGTTTTCAATGAAAGCAGCAATCGACTTGCGGGTATAGTCGCTGATAAGTGGCGTAATAGGGCGATTGCGGTCTTGTGTCTTTAATCCATAATGATCAGCAAAAGGTTTGCTTAAGATGATGTTATAAAACATTTGAATAACCCAAATACCGCGTTTGTCAGCTTCATGGGTTAGGAAAGAGAACATATCCTCGTTCTTTTTAAATGTCTCCTCATCTACTTCAAGAGCGAAGGGATAATCCTTGAGTTTAACCAATGAGGCAAAAGGGTGTCCATTCCACAAGTATAGTGAATTCATCTTGTTGTCCACCATCATATCGAGATACTTTATCCATTCTGCCTTATCGTAAAACCAAGGGAAGTTCTCAGGTGTATAAGGGTATTCGTAGACACCATGTCCTGGTAAATAGACAGTCTTTTGCAGTCCGATACATGTACCACGCATTACCATTTCTGGCTGTTCTGTCACAGATTGGACAGTCTCTAGTGAACCCTCTTGTTTCATGCGGTCGGCTAATTCCACGCAACCATAGATAACACCTGTTGGATCATTGCCAGTTATCACGAAACCTTTCTTGTCTTTTGTTATTGTATAACCTTCAGCAGCACCACTGTTCTGATTAACCAAGGTGATTTTCTCTTTGGCTTTCTTTTCGCTTATGGTATAACCCATTGCGGAGAGTTTCTTCTCCAAGTATTCCTTAGCGTATAGCTCACGATTAGTAGCATGTTTGGAAACTACAACTTGAATAGTCTGCGCTTGCAGCGTGATACAAACAATAGTTGCAAAAAGGGTGGATAGTATCTTCTTCATAGTTTATCTTAGTTTGTCAATATCAATTTCTTTATATGCAATGCGTTGACGGCGCCATGTGTACACTACATGCAATTTTCCGTCCTTGCCTTGAATGATGGAAGGATAAGAATATTGGCTGATGGGCGAATCTTCCAGTGTAAGTGCATGGCGCCAGCTGATTCCGTCATCACTAATTGCGATAGAAAGTGGTGTACGTACACCTTTCTTCGTAGCAGGTAGTGTTTCGAAGTTATTGTATATCAGCACATGGCGGCCATCTTGTAGAGTTACAGCATCCGTTCCGCTTTGGTTGTTGGGAACATCAAGTAACTTTACTTTCGACCATGTATTACCTTGGTCACTGGAGTACGAGGTTCCAATTTTACCATTTCTAGTGCGCATGAGTACTTGTAATCTTCCATCCTTTAGTTTCAGAATACTGGGCTGGATGCAATCAATGGGATGCATGCCATTTCTGTCTGCTACACCACCAGCATCAGGTGCTTCTATATCCTCTTTTGTGGAGTTTACAGAAAAATTGCTGATAGCAGGCATATCCTCTGTACGCATAGCCATTTCAGCCTCAATGGGACCAACGTACTTCCATTGTTTTGTCTTTAAATCGTAGATCTCTACATGGAATTTCCAACCATCGCCCTCAGTGCTTGAGGGACAGAGTAATCGACCGTTGATAAGTTCTGGCTTGTTTTTGACAGGTCCGAGAAATCCGTTAGGTAATGCTTCACGTGGACTCCATGTTTTACCCCCATCTTTTGATTTTGTAATCCATCCCGTCCAATCTGCCACCTTCGTGCCTATTTTGAAAAACAACCATAGTTCACCGTTTGGCATCTCAGTAATGACTGGATTCCAGCAGGCCTTACGACCATTGTCGAAGACTCCATCTGCAGCAAGAATAGGTTTACTCCATTCTGCTTCTCCTTTTTTCTTGATGCTGACATAAATACAGACATCGGGGTTACGCTCATGTGTACCACCAAAATAAGTTGCCACTAGGTCACCTTTTTTTGTTTCTACGATGCTGGCTGAATGGCATTGTGGGAATGTTGCTTGCTCATATAAAAACTCATCTTTTGTAATGGCAGGATGTGCGGTGGGTATGGTACAAGAGAAATGATATTTTCCTGAACCAACTTTCTCAACACGTCCATCTGGGAGATAAATATCCGCAGTTGTGTTACAAGGAATCTGTACGTCCCACTCTGTATGTTGAAGAGTCTTTTCCCATTTGCTGATAATTGTTCCGTAAGGCGTTCTGTAGCTTACATTGGCATAACTGCAATCTTGGATGTTGAAATCGGGGCGGAGAATGATATGTTTGTAGGCTAATTGGGAAGCTTCGGAAATAGTAATTTGACGAATACCTCCAAGATACTGATAGCACCATGTAATGAGGTCACCCAATAACATAACGTGATTGCCTGAATTCATACGAGGCGAAGCCTTGTCACCATTCCATAATTCCCAAATAGTTGTGGCTCCGTTCTCAACCATATATCCCCAAGAGGGATAGCTCTTTTGTGTAGCTAACATATAGGCAATATCGCTGAAACCATTATCCGATAATCCGCGCAATAACCATGAAATACCGATAACGCCACAAGGTACGTGACCATTATTTTTGACGATGATGTTTTCGACAAGGTTCTTTACAACCTCCGTTTGGTATTTCTCAGGGACGAGACCGAAAGACAACGCAAGAAGATTGGCAGTAGCGGTGTTATTACCATAAAAAATAGAATCGGGATAGAGCGGATGCCCAGGACGTGGTGAAGTTCCTTCTTTAATAGTTAGAAAGTGACGGTTGAAGTCTTGTGTCATTTGTTTGCGAATGGGACTCCAATGATTTGCTTCGCATCCCCATTGTTCTAATAACTGCAAAACACGGATGACGTATGCTGTTGAAATGAGGCTCCCGTCTGTCTTGCGGGTAGGGTCCTGAGAATGTATCAGTTCTAGTTTCTCTGGCGGCACACACCAGTCACCATAAGTGTCTTTCGTAATAATGCCGTCTTTGAGATATTCATCCAGAAGATGCTCTAGCCAACGCTTAATGTAAGGATAAGAATTGTCTATAGCCTCTCGATTACCAAATTGCCTGTACAACATATCGCAACCAAAGGGTAGGGCAGCAGGCCATGTCACATCATCGTTGTAATAGTTCCAATAGGCAGGAGCCACATCACAGAATACGCCATCTTCACGTTGTGACTCACAGATGTCACGCATCCACTTGTTATATAGGCGTTCGTTGTTAAACATAAAACTTTCTCCTAGACTACCCATAGTGCGGTCTCCCAACCAAGGCTGCCTTTCGTTACGCTGCGGACAGTCAATAGGCATTCCCTTATAATTGGAATAGATGCCCCACCAAGCATTGTTCATGATTTTGTTCAACGTTTTGTTGGAACACTCAAAATGCCCTAATGTTTGCATATCATCGCTGACAGTGTAAGCGCGTACATTCTTGACAGGACCCGTAATCTGTGCATATCGGAAACCATGATAACTGAAGATAGGATGCCATTCTTGTGTGTTGGCAGATTGCCCACAAATGTATATATCTTCTGACTGTGCATCGCGGAAATTATCAAGATAGAGTGTTCCATCTGGGTTTAGTTTCTCTGCATATTTCACACGGATAGTATCTCCTTGTTTACCTGTTGGTATAAAGCCAATCCATCCTGCCATGTTTTGATGAAAATCGTAGATGTTTCCAGTATTAGTAGCAGCGATGGTAAAAGGTTGCATTACCATGCCTGGAGCCATTTGTGCACGCAAAGTACCGAGAGGAATTTCCGTGCGTTCTACATTCATCCAAGCCTCATCGTTATAATTGGGCATATCCCAACCTGCCATCTCTTTGCGAGCATCATATATCTCACCATCATATTCGTTGTTAGAACGGATAGGTCCATTAGCCGTTATCTTCCATTTCTCGTCTGTAGAGATACGCGTAGTAGTGCCATCAGTAAACTCTATAAGCAGATTGATGCGGCATTTGGGTAGTCCGAATACAGGAGCCTTGTAGGGTTTGTTTTGTCGCATAGGGAATACACGCCCATTACCTAATACTAATCCGATACAGTTCTTGTTTTTTAGGCTGTTGGTAACGTCATAGGTATTGTATAGCACGGTCTTACGATAATCGGTGGGCATGGGTTGCATAACATAAGTATTGTAGGCAACACCATTGATGTGTAATTCATGTAGTCCGATACCTGCTACATAAGCTATAGCGCGTTTGATGGGCTTCTCTAGTTCAAACTCTTTGCGAACATAACGAGCTGCTAATCGTGTGTGCAATCCCCTTTCTTCTCCTGGCATTAGTCTTTCCAATCCAATCCAGCGTCCAGACCAGTGACTTTCTTTTAGCAAACCAATTCCAAAACAGGCTTCCTCGCTCCAGTCTGTTTCACCTGCCGTAGTCCATACTTTTACTTTCCAAGAACACTGTGTAGTGCTTTTAAGCAGTTGGCCGCTATAGCGTACCCACAATTGTTGGTCGCTTTCTACCTTGCCGGAATTCCATACCTCACCTTTGTCAGTAGTAACGATAATTTGGTATGCAGTCTGCTTGACATTTTGTTTGTCTGACAAAATAATCCATGAGAAACGCGGTTCTGCAGTATCTATGCCCAATGGTTTCTCCAGATTTTCTACTCGCAGACCCGTCACACTGACATCTGACGTCTGTGCTTTCTTCTTGGCCGTTATAGCCAAAGGAAGTAGGGCCAATAATATTAACAGGTATCTCCTCATACTTATTCGTTCAAGTCTCGTTCTTTTGCTTTATATCCATCTGGCGATAACTCCGTCTGGTCTTTCTTGATATAGTTTTTCGTAGCGTCAACGGCAATCAGCACGCCGTCTTCTACACGTCCTGTCTGCGGATGATAGCGGAAAGTCAGTACTTTCGAATCGTACTCTCCGAGATACTTCAAATGTCCTGTAGCAGCAGTCATCCACCATACGTTCTTTTTCTCACCGCTAATTTTAGTTAGGTCGAGTTTCATTATATTACCATTATAATTATAGACTAAAAGGTAGTCCGTTCCACGAGTGGCAATTAGTCGGTCATATTTCTCTCCGTTATTCTGAATGATGCTCTGGTCTGCTACACGTTCAAAATAGGGGAACGATAGGATGAGGCGTTTTAGATACTGCATTTGCGAGAACCCTGGGTCTTTCAGCCCTTGATACCATGCTTTTACGTCGCCTGCATCACCATACGAAGTGGGATAGCCTGGCTTAAGCATTTGCATGATAGCATTATGTCCATAGGTGTGTCCACATGAACCTGCAAATACACTCCAGTAGGCGTAACGGCGTACATCGTAGTCCATCCAGCGTCCTTCATTAGGGTCGTGTAGTCCGACGGGGATGTCTTCATAACTCGGCTCAGCATCCAGTACGGGTTTAATAGGCTTGTAGGCCCAAGTAGAATCTACATACATCCAGTTGTCTTCTTCCGTATCGTCTGGTATGGGGTAGTCTGCGTTGCCCATGCGTTGTCCATAACGACGATGTCCACTTTGGAAAGTATGGAAATCCATCCAAGGGGCTTTGCTCCACCACTTTGCCGAAGTATAGCGTCCACGAGGGTGATAGGTCATCAAGTGATTTTTGTCGATAGACTTGATAGTAGTAGCTAGCGCTTCCCACACTTCTGGCTTAATGTCGCCCTGAATGTCGCCACCCATAAACCAAATAATGTTTGGTTTGTCCTTGTAGCGATTAGCTAAGAAAGTACCATATTTTTTAGCGTCCTCCACACTCAACTTTCCATCTTTTACGAGTCCACCCCAGATGCACACCATACCAATATAGATGCCATAATCTGCAGCGCGGTCTATGATATAATCCATGTGATCCCAATAGCCGTAGACCCCTTTCTTGTTGATGTTCTTGAAATCCCAACCATCAGGATTCGACATTTGTCCATAGATATTATATGTTGGTACACCATCGATGGTTTGTACTTGCACTACATTATAACCAGCTTTAGCACATGACTGGAGATACCATTCTGCTTCAGAACGGTCAAGTCGCTCTGGCAATAGCCATCCTGTTTCACCCAACCAGAAAAAAGGCTCTCCATTTTCAAACTGCAGATAACGCTGGTTATCTGATACCTTTAATTTCCCGTTTTCCCACGGTCTTCCTGCCTGAGCCGACATTGTCAGCAGCATGAGGCAGCATATTACTAATAGTTTTTTCATAGTCTTATTGGTGTTATTGTATAATATACTCATTACCTTTTTCTGTCATCAGTTCGTAGAGGTTATCCTCATGTGCTTTTTTGAGCCCGTTGCCTTTTAGTGGTTTTGTACTGCGAATGAGGCATTTGCCGCCGTTACGGGAGCGGATGACGGCTTGTGTCAGTAGTCCGTTTTTCCAGTTAATATCTACTTCAAATCCGCCACGAGCCACCAAACCTTTCACACTGCCATCTTTCCATACTGAAGGCAGGGCGGGCAACAGATAGATAAAGTCATCGTAACTCTGCATCAGCATCTCAGCGATACCTACTGTACAGCCGAAATTGCCATCAATCTGGAATGGCGGGTGTGCATCAAACATATTCGGATAAGTACCACCCTTTTGTTTGATAGGACCAAAAATCAAGAATGTGTCTGCCGTCAGTGTTAGTTGGTCTTGGATGAGTTTATAAGCGTGGTTGCCGTCTAATAGGCGAGCCCACGAGCAAACCTTCCAACCCATAGACCAGCCTGTCGATACATCGCCTCTTGCTGCCAGCGACTTACGAGCAGCCTCCCACAACTTAGGTGTCTTGTAAGGAGAAATTTGATTGGAAGGAAACAACCCATAGAGGTGTGAAAAGTGACGGTGGTCGTCTGTAGGGTCATCCAAATCGTCAATCCATTCCTGCAATTGTCCCCAACTGCCAACCTGCATAGGGGCGAGTTGTGGAAGTTGCTTCTTGATTGTTGCAATAACTGCATTGTCTGATGGGTTTAGACTTTTGTCAATCTTGAGTATTTTTGCAGCCTCTAAAGTGTTGGTATATAATTCTGCAACTAATTGATTATCCATTGTTACACCAGCATCAAGAGCTGTGGAGCGGCCCTTGCCGCCGTGTTCGGGCGACTCGCCTGGACACACTACCAAATAGCCCTTAGTAGGATGTTTCACCAGTGTCTGCGTAAAGAATTTTGCAGCTCCGAGCATGATGGGGAACATTTGGCTCAGGAAAGTCTCATCGTGCGTATATAGATAATGTTCCCACAAGTGACGACAAAGCCAGGCACCACCCATTGGCCACAAACCTGTCTGTGCGTGGTCCACTGGTCCTGTTATGCGCCATTGGTCTGTGTTGTGGTGCAGTACCCATCCGTCAGCACCGTACATATCGCGAGCCGTCTGTTGTCCTTGTTCGCTAACCTCGCGGATAAGACGGAATAACGGTTCGTTCAGTTCTGTCAAATTAGTGACCTCTGCGGGCCAATAGTTCATTTCTAAATTGATGTTCGTAGTATATTTTGAGTCCCATGAGGGGAACATCTTTTCGTTCCAGATGCCTTGTAGGTTAGCAGGGTTTATGTTATCAGGCTGTGAGGACGAAATGAGCAAATAACGGCCAAACTGGAAATAGGTCGCTACGAGGTGGTTGTCGGGCACAGCGGCTCCAGAGAACTGCTCAATTCGCTTGTCCATAGAAAGGCGAGGATAGAGGTTCTTGCCAAGGTCAAGTTTTACGCGGTCATAGTAGTGGTGGTAGAGATTTGTGTGCCTTTGCTTTAGTCTGTCGTAGCCTAACTGCATAGCATCCTCGAGATATTGCATCGACTTTTTTACTTCGTCGTCGCTAATGTCCT
Organism: Prevotella sp.; assembly: GCA_022511045.1. GTDB lineage: Bacteria > Bacteroidota > Bacteroidia > Bacteroidales > Bacteroidaceae > Prevotella. Next base: position 40,479 of record JAFLSF010000003.1, on the reverse strand, counting down.
TATAGCTTCTTACGTTGGTGGCAATGGCAACGTATATGGTCGCTTCGTCAGCCTCTGTCACGCTGATGTTGCCGTCACTTCCCGCCACCGTTCCTCCTTCTGTTATCACACCCATGCGTCCCATGAAACGTACTTTGCCTTTTAGTCCTTCATGTTTGCTGGAGACACCTTGCAGGAGAGCATCCAATCCTTCACTGCCAATTAGAACATTCTCATGCGGCGAGGTCATGTTGGCGGTAAAGGTTATCTTACCTTTTGCGCTGGCGGTAAGGTGGACTGCAATGACGCGGTTTTTGCCTAATGGGGCAATAATCTCTCGCTTATATTGCACGCCGTCTACGTTGTAGCGAACGATAGCTTTTGCATTATCCAAGTCCAACCAGCGCTCGTAGTCGGTATAATCCGCGTGTCCAGGCATAGCGATGTAAAGGTCGCCAAAGGGTTGGTAGGGCATACCCATGTTCTGACCGACAGCATGGGGCATCACTTTCTCCTCAGCCAGTTTTGCCGCCTCTTGGTATTTACCCTCGAAGATTAGTTCCCGTACCTTAGGCAGTGCCTCCTTTGCGTTGGGATTGATAACGTTGTTGGGCTGTCCTGCCCAAATGGTCTCTTCGTTCAATTGGATATGCTCTACGGCGGGCGTTCCGAATACCATACCACCCATGAAACCGTTGCCTACGGGCAGGGCCTGTGTCCACGTCATAGCGGGACGGTCGTACCATAGGAGGTGTTGCGCCATTGCAGGGCAGAATGACAGATTACAGATGACAAATAACAGGCCTATTAGGGTCAGTTTTCTCATGGGTGTTTCTTTTGTGTGGTTTATTTATAAAGTGATTTCAGTGCCTCGTCGGGTTCTATCTCAATCTTCTCCTCGTCAAGCTGTGTGCGGTCAAGCCCAAAGACATCGATGAAGAAGTCGTAGACAGCCTGTCGCTTGTTCGGCCCAAAGTCGTGGCGTTCCTTTGCAAGATGTACGTTGCGCACCTTGTCTTGGGCACCGTAGAAGCCGTAGATGCGTTGCAGGTAAGGGAACTCCAGCGTAGGAACAGTAGAGGTCCAATCACCACCGTCGCTGACTATAAGCATAGGCTTGGGAGCCATCACTGCCGCCAGTTCAGCCTCGCAGGTTCCGCCAGCCGCCAGTTGTACGGGCTTACCGCTCTCGCAAGGGCAGCCGCCGTCGAAATGGGAGGCCAAGTGTACTACGGGTGCCGATGCCGTTACGCGGTCGTCTAACAGGGAAAGCAATACCGTGTGTGTGCCGCCACCACTTCCTCCACAAACACCCACGCGGGTGGGGTCAATATCCTTGCGGTTCTTGAGCATATAGTCCAGCAACACATATCCACAGGCTGCTTGATAGACGTGTGCACGGCTGGTGTGGTGTGCCTCAGCACCCACCTCCTTTTCGCTCTCACCCCATCCGTAAAGGTCGAAGTCCACGCAAATGGCTCCCATACGAGCCAAAGTGCCTAACCGTTGCTGCTCATCCTTGCGATAACGATAAGGCCAATGACCATCTGGACAGACGATGAGAGGGAATCCGTTGCGGAAATTCTGGTTTTTGCGGAAGTTTCGGTTGTCTGGCGAATAGATAGTGCCAAACAGATGCTGGCCAGGGGTCAATTCTATGCAAATGTTTTGCGTAGTATAACCGTCGTGCTTGCGCACTTTCGACAGCAGGGGCTTCAACGTGCAAGAATCGAGAAAGGCATCCAACTCCAAACGCTGGCGTACCTCGCGACGCAGCGAGTCGCGGCGAGCCTCCCACTGAGCCTTGTCACTATAGAGCGACGATAGCCAGTCGAGCATTTGCCGACCCTCGTCTTCGTGGCGGCGTGGATATTCATAAGGCTTAATCTTATAGAGATTTCCCGACTGCTTCCACCAGTTCCAGTCGAAGTGCTTACAAATGTTGTCAAGCGTCTGCTCAATGGAGTAGGGACGGATGCGGAAATTAGCGTATGGTAGCCGTTGCCCAGTCGTGTCGACGTTGTACTTGAAGTGCACGCCAAATTGTTTCTGTACGTCTGACATCAAGTCGCTCACTGACCTTTCAAAATTCGTTTCAAAGGTCTGTGCCGAACTGACTACGGCAACCATAATCAGCAAGGTAAAAAATGTCTTTCTCATCATGATATAGTACTATATATAATAAAGACGAACAACGTGCCGTTTTGTCACCTAATACTTGTTATTGACAAAAAATATTCACATTGAAAGTTTTTGTTGAACGTGACACTGAATACAGAATACAGAATACAGTTTTTTGAAATCGGAAAATAAGTGCACTCTATCTTGTAAGAAATAAGTGAGTTTATAACACTATAATATATATATATAATATTATATATATTATAGACTATTGTGTATAAGGTTTTCCTAAAAAATAAAGAAATGGACTCGAAAAAACTGTATTCTGTATTCTGTATTCAGTTTTATGTGTCACTTTTCCGAAGATGTATGTACACTGAAAAAGTCTCAGGGCTGACGAGAATAGGGCTCGTGAAGATTGAGAATAGGCCTCATCATCCGTGAGGCCTATTCTCAATACCTACACAGTGCCGCTTCGTGGCCAACGAAAGTGCTCTCGCTCGAAAAAGTCCAAAAATGTTTTGGCTTTTTCCTTCCTTATTCGTACCTTTGCACATAAGATGGAGAAGGCTATAGTTTCCCAAGAAGACCGTTGGCATTTGCATTTGGCTGAAGTGCGCGCCTATGTGGCAGAAAATAAGCGGCTGCCCTCCAAATATCGCGTAGAAAACCGACGTTTGTTGAATTGGCTGAAGTATAATAGGAAACTCTTGGCCGCAGGTCTACTGCCAGAGGGAAGACGGGAATTGTTTCAAGAGTTGATGGACTTTTGTGCCCAATATCACCATGTTAATCAGTATGAATAGCGTCAAATAACACTTCCCCCTGCCCTCCGAGATACGGTGGTGGGGGAAGTGTTGATAAGTGCGTTTGATAGTATGATTGTCAAGTGCTTTAGCAGGTGCGTAACTTGACAAATACTTCTCGTAGAGATTGGTCGTTTCCAACGTTTCCCGGGAAGATGATGTAGGGGAATTGAGGACCCATTACGCAAGGCACGCTGTTGACTATCTGACCCAAGACGCGTGCGGACTTCATACCCAGTCCCTTTGTAAGAATGTCGTGTGACGTAATGCCTCCCTTTCCTACCAGATAGGCTGGGGTGTAGGGTAGGCGACGCACGATGTTGACGAGGAAGTCGCTGACCTGCTGGCCTAACAACTGGCGTTTATTTGCATCGTCCAAACGAATCTCTTGGCGTGAAGTGTAGACTACGGGTGCCAGATGTTCGTCAGCAATCTGTTGGATGGTGGCGAGTGTCTCTTGCATAAGCGGCTCGCTATCGTCAAGAATGCGCTGTACGTCAATTTCTACACCACAAGTACCAGGTTCTTGTAAGAGTTGTTCCAGTTGGCGGGTAGTCTTTTGGACGTGTGAGCCAATGACGTAGAGTGGAGCGTGCTTAGCGGCGAGGGAAGAAAGGATAGTTTTGTCTAACAGCGGCTGGTCTGGCAAAGCAGCGATGACCTTAGGGAGGGATGACGAGGAACGGATGACCAGCGCCTCTTCCCTATTTGCTAAGTCAGAGCGTTCGGAGAATTCTCTCCACCATTTATATAGTTCGTCATAAGACTGGGCATTTACCGCCTCATAGTCGTCTAGATTTGCTCCTTTCTCCTTGATATAGTCGCGGAGTACTGACGTATGATAGCCGAAAACGTTGTCGCGTGCAAATTCCGTTTCCGATACGGGTATCAGCCGTTCTCCGTCTTTCATGTAGTGGATGCCGTCAATGGTAATACGGCCTGCTTCGATGAAAGCAGGACAAAAGGGAGTCTTAGTGTATACGGAAATGCCGTGCTCCACAAGAACTTGGCGCATGATGTCAGTCTCCAGAGGAAAGTGGCCCCGCAAACAACTATCGCTACGACTCACGATGATAAGCCGATAGCCGTAGTCTCTGTTTACCCTAACAACCATTTCCATTGCCTCGCGGGTTACTTGGGCAGCCTCCTCGCGAGTAAGGGCACGAGTGTTGGTTAGGATGTAAAAGAAACATTGCTTGTCCTCAAATCCCTCTCGTACGTGTTGCTCGTCCCATTCTGTCACCAGCAGGCAACCTTGTACGGTCTGTATGCCAGTCGGGTCGTCGTCAAGGACAACCATCTTCCATTCATTCGTATTCATCTGCAATGTATGTTTTATAGTTGCTTGATATGTTGCATCTCGCGAGCTTCGGCAGGTGTGGCGGGTTCACATCCCATCATGCGTATTAGTGCCACCAAACGCTCTACCAATTCGGCATTGGTGTGTGCACGCTTGCCGGGAGCATAATAGAAACTATCCTCGAAACCAACGCGGACGGCTGAAGCTCCCATTCCGATGGCACAAGCTAAAATGGAGAAATCCTTCATTGAGTCGTGAGTCACGCCCCAACTGCATCCTGGTTCCATCAAAGAACAAAGCATAGCAAGGTTGCGGCCTGTTGCCGATAGGTTCGACGAGTTGCCTGGGCCTACGCAGAAATTATAATGTAATGGGCGGTGGATAACTCCCTCGTCGGCCAATCGTGTAGCACACTCCACGTGGCTCAGGTCGAACAACTCCATTTCTGGCACCGTGTTCGTCTCATCCAGTCGCTTAGCCCAATAGCGCAAGTCGGGCATTGTGTTTACATACACCGTCTCGCCAAAGTTTACTGAGCCCATGTTGAGTGAGGCTACCTCCACCTCGGGAACGTCCAACGATACACATCTCTCTGCGAGCGTTAGCGTAGAAAGTCCGCCTGTTGACCCCTGTACTATCATGTCCGTCTCTTTACGGATGAGGCCGATGGTCTGGCGGAAAACGTCTAACTCGAATGTTGGGTTACCTTGCAAATCACGGGTGTGTAGATGAACCTCGCATGCTCCTGCTTTATAACAATTGATGGTGTCTTCGGCAATTTCCTCTGGTGTTAGTGGGTTCTTGCACTCAGCGGGAATCTCTTTGCCTACGTGGCATACTGGTGCCACCGTTACGATAATTTTTCTCATTGTTCTTTATGTTTTTTAGTTATATTCGTTTATGGCAGCAAAGATACAAATAAATTATGAGATAACCAACAAAAAGCGATTTACACCATACCTAATAATGATGATTTTGATGAAAACCGTTGTGCGTTTTGACAAAAATGTGTACTTTTGCATACTCTAAATAACGTAAAATAGCAAAGATGAGATGAAAAACATGAAGGTTTACGAACCGCAAGACAAGATGATAATGCTTATCCAAGACAACTATAGTGTGTTGCAGGCATTGGGTTCATTTGGCATCAATTTAGGTTTTGGCGACAAAACGGTGGCCGAGACGTGTCAGATGAATGGTGTAGATACCTATACATTTTTAGCGGTAGTGAACTTTACCATTAACGGCTTTACCTATCCCGACGACGATGGTCTGCTGAGCGTGCCAACTTTATTGCACTATTTGAAAGCCAGTCACCGCTATTATCTGGACTTTCAGCTACCTTTCATTCGTCGCGAATTGGAGGAAAGTATAGACGACAATGACCAGTTAGGGCGGCTTATCATGAAATTTTACGATGAATACGCAAAGGAGATACAACAACACATGAAGTACGAGGAAAAGACTTTGTTCCCCTACGTACAATCTCTCATAGACGGCCATCCTATACCAGACTATAACGTGGAGATGTTCTCCAAACACCACGAACAAACGGATAAAAAGCTTCGCGAGTTGAAGTTGATGATTATTAAGTACCTGCCTGGCGATGCACATTTGAACAACAAACTGACAGCTACCCTCTATGACATCTATAATAACGAGGAGTGGCTGCGCCAACATGCCGAGGTGGAAGACCATATATTTACTCCCGCTATTCGCCATCTGGAACGGCAATTGTCGCAACGTGGAGTTGCCAAGAAAATTTCGACGATGGTATTCAAGGGTGGTCAAGATAGTGGCGAGACCCTTTCAGACCGCGAACGCGACGTTATCGTGAGTCTGGTGCAAGGTATGCAAAACAAAGAGATAGCCGACCATCTGTGTATCTCTGTGAATACGGTCATCACACATCGCCGAAATATTGCCCGCAAGCTCCAAATTCATTCGCCTGCAGGTCTGACAATATACGCTATAGTAAATGGATTGGTGGATATCTCGAGTGTGAAGCTCTGATTTTTAATGTTTAGACAAGATTCCTCGTTTATGTTTGTTTTTTTTAGTATCTTTGTGCCCGATTAAGTGAAATAAATATAAAAAGGGTTATCAATATGAAACGTTTTTTCCTTGTCATCGTCGTAACAATAGCTGCTATCTACGTCAATGCTGCTAATGAGTGGACCAATATGGAACCATTGAAGTTGGAGGTTCCCGAAATGAAGCCAGAGTTAGTATGTGTGAACTCTGAACCGTTGGCTTACGGTTTGTTGGAGTCTACACCCGATCCTAAGGTAGACTTTGATTTCTTCACAAGTAAGACCAACCCCAACGTGAAGGCTTATAAAGTGATGGACGACTTGACATTTGCGGGTATACCTCTTTTCGTTGCTGGTTGGGCTATCAAGAGAGAGAAGGCCATGTTCCGCGTGAATAATAAGGAGGGTAAGAAAAATACCCAGTTATTGACAGACTTTAAGACTGGTATTGATGATTATACGCAATTCTTTGGTCCAGTGATGACTGTTGGTTTGAAGTTGTCAGGTTATGAGAGCCGTAGTGACTGGCCACGCTTGCTTGCTAGTGCCGCTATGTCTTATGGTATCATGGCTGGATTTGTTAATGGCATTAAATATACAGCTAAGGAGATGCGCCCAGACGGCTCTACGGCTAATTCATGGCCATCGGGCCATACGGCTACCTCGTTTGTTGGTGCAACTATTTTGCATAAGGAGTATGGTCTGACGCGCTCACCTTGGTTCTCGGTTGCGGGTTATGGCGTAGCAATGGCTACGGGTATAATGCGTGTGCTCAACAACCGACATTGGGTAAGCGATGTGATGTCGGGTGCTGGTATCGGTATCATGTCAACAGAGTTGGCCTATGCTTTGAGCGATGTGTTTTTCAAGGAGAAAGGCCTGTTGCGCAACGACTTGGAAGGTCTCTCGGATGACCCGTCGTTCTTTAGCATATCAATGGGTTTGGGAATAGGTAATAAAGATATTGATTTCACGGGCGATGATTTGATGAATAAGGAAACATTTGATGCGGCAGGACTAGTTTTTGTTGGAGAAGGTGAAGGCGACTTGAATATTAAGTTCCGTTCGGCTACTGTAGTGGATGTAGAGGGTGCCTATTTCTTTAATAAATATGTAGGAATAGGTGGACGTTTACGCGTAAGAGCCATGTCTGCCCGTTCTTTTGGTCAGTTTGCCGAAATGTCTATCGAAGACAAGGATGATGCTTGGATGGGACTTGGAGAGTTCTATAGCACGGTTTTAAACATGCCCGACTTTGAACGCCAAGCCAGTCAGGGTGGTAACCTAGTGACGGATATGTACGGCTCGGTTCAAAGCGACCATTTAACCGAGTTTACCCCCAGCGCTGGCATTTATTTCAATATTCTTTTGGGTAATCGCTTCTCAATAGGCACGAAGTTCCTTGTAGGTCATTCCATCATGCAAGAGTTGGACATTGATGCCCATGCCGATGGTTACGTGAATGATATTAAATATAAGATGACTCTGGAGAATGGTTATTATACGAATCTCGATTTCCAATATCCTACTAGCACTGGAAGGCAATATAGTTATGATTGGGATTTGCTGACATTGGGTGCCAAGAACTCCACCTCGTTAGGTACGGGTATTTCCTTGACCTATCGTTATAAGTCGAGTTTCTCATGGAAGGTATTTTTAGACTATGACACGAGCAAAAAGCACTATACCATGAAACTTGACCCGATGGGCTATATGAAGAAAGGTTTGACGCCTGAGGCTTATGAGGTTATGGCCATCATTCACCCCAGTGCTCCCCTTCTTGCAGGCGCTACGCTTGAGAAAACCAAGCGGATGCACTATTTCACGGCAGGTGCCTCGTTCACCGTTAATTTTTAAGTCGTTTGGGGGTAAGGGAAAGGCAATACTTCCACTTGCTTTCCTGCTCTAAATCTTGTTGATGTCTACATAGCCGTGCATGACAGCGTAAATGGTTAGTGCTGATACGCTTTTCAGGCCTAACTTATCCATGATGTTCTTACGATGAGTAACAACGGTTGCCAGACCAATGTTTAGTTGGTCGGCTATCTCTTTATTGATATAGCCTTGGACAATGAGCGACATGACCTCTATCTCCCTATCCGTCAATATTTTTTGTTGTAGTACCTTGGGCATAGTAGGCAAGTGCTTCCCGCCGCTATGCCCGTGTCGCATCAGTGTTAGGAGTGCGCGTATGAGCGACTTCTCGGGTTGGTTAGTACATAGGGTGTGAAAGTCGCTTGGTTGGTTGGTGTCGCCGAGTGATAACGTTAGTACGATAGTCTTGCGGTGACGCTCCATGAAGAAGGACCTGTTGCGGAGCAAAATATCCATTGCCACGAAATAGTGTACATATTGCTCCGTATCATTGGCCTCTAATTCTGCAAACGAGCCGTAGGTGTCAATCGTCAATATGGGCATCACGTTAAGCAACAGTTGTTTCAATCCCAATAGGGAGAGCGTGTTGTTGTCGGTGATGGCAATCTTAGGCCCGTTTGGTGTGCTCTTCTTCATATCTGATGCAGGTGCCTCTTACTCCATAGGGAATAATCCGTAGAGTTTGGCGTCTATCATATCAGTGACTTTCTTGAAATCTTCCGTACTCTCACCAAACTTGCACGTGTCGCCGTCAATGACGATGAGTTGGCCCTGATAGCCACTAATCCACTCCTCATAGCGTTTGGAAAGTCCCTCCAGATAGTCCAGCCGCATGGTCTGTTCGTATTCGCGTCCACGCTTTTGGATTTGTGCCACTAAGGTGGGGATGCTGGAGCGGATGTAAATCATAAGGTCGGGCAGATTAACTAACGACATCATTAAGTCAAACAAGTCTGTATAGTTCTGGAAATCGCGGTCGGACATCATGCCTTGTCCGTGTAGGTTGGGGGCAAAGATGCGTGCATCCTCGAAAATGGTGCGGTCTTGTATGATGGTTTCTTTAGACTTGGATATTTCTACCACCTCTTTGAATCGTTTGTTCAGGAAGTATACTTGCAAATTGAATGACCAGCGGGGCATATCGGCGTAGAAGTCCGCCAAATAAGGGTTGTTATCAACGGGTTCAAAACGTGGTTGCCATCCATAACGATGGGCCAAAAGTTTGGTCAGTGTGGTCTTGCCACTTCCGATGTTTCCAGCTACAGCTATGTGCATAATGGTTTATCTTTAAAGTGTTGCTCCGTGTGTTTGCGGATTGCCAGAGGGGGCGGGAAAGAGTCCGAAGATGTTATTGTCTATGCGGTCGATGATGCTTGCTAAATCCTTAGAGTTGTTCTGGTAGTCCAGCGAGTCCTTCTCTATCGTCATCACGCGCCCCGCATACTTATTGTAAATGAAGTCGTCGTAGCGTTCGTTCAAGTTCTGTAGATATTCTAATTGGATGCTTTGCTCGTAGTTGCGCCCTCGCTTCTGGATATTGCCTACCAGATGTGGGACGGAGGCTCGGAGGTATATCATAAGGTCTGGCAGCTGGACGACACTCATCATCTGTTGGAACAACTCCATGTAAGTCTGGTAGTCACGATCAGAAAGGTGTCCCATAGCCCTGTTGTTCTCCATGAATACGTAGACGCCTTCGTAGATGGTACGGTCTTGAATGACGGTGTGGCTGGCTTGTCCAATATCCAACAAATCACGGAAGCGTTCTTTTAAGAAATACACCTCTAAGTTAAACGCCCATCGATAGATGTCGCCATAATAGTCTTCCAAATATGGATTGTGGTCTACGGCTTCGAAGCGCGCCTCCCATCCGTAGTGCTTGGCCAAGAGTCTGGTCAGTGTAGTTTTACCGCTCCCTATGTTTCCAGCTACTGCTATGTGCATGGTGTATTCTTATTTTTCTTGCTGGTCATTGACCTTATTTTCCGTCTGGTCTTTGACGATGTATTTCTGGTAGTATGTTATGAGCAACGTAGTGAGGGGAAGGGCGATGACCATACCCATAATGCCTAAGAGAGACCCCCAGATAGAGAGCGATAGTAGGATGATGGCCGAGTTAAGCCCCATCACCTTGCCCATGATTTTCGGGGTGAGTATGGTGTCTTGAATGGTTTGCACGACGGCAAAGACTATTAGCACGGCTAACATGATGAGCCAGAAATCTTGCCCTGTGTCAGAGGCTTTGACCACAGCTAACAAGATAGCGGGGATGAAGCCTATGAGTTGGAGGTAGGGCACCATATTCAGTAGGCCGATGAACATACCTAAGCCAATAGCCATAGGGAAGTCGATTATCAAGAAGCCAATGCTGAATAGTACGCCCACGCAGAAAGCCACCATGCCTTGTCCGCGAAAATATTTGTTCATACCCTCCGCAATGTCTCCCACTATCGTGACGGCCGTTTTCCGATAGCGTTGTGGCACCATTAGAATCCAGCCTCCAACGAATTGTTCGTAGTCCAGCAGGATGAAAAGTGTGTAGAGCAATACCATAGTCAGCGTGACGACGCTCGAAAGGATGTCGAACGACTGGGATATGACGCTCCATACCTTTGGTACGGCTTGCTTGATGCCGTCGATGAATCCCTCTTGGGTAATCAAGGCCTTTACGCTCTCGGCATCGATGTTCTCATGGACAAACTTCTCTATCATGTTCGGAATATTGCTCATGACGCTATCGTGGGCAATATAAGCTAATAGCAAGTCTTTGACACGCAACGACTCCTCTACCATTGGGGGAATCATCAAGAAGAATAATCCAGCTATTGCGCCGCCTATCACCACAAAGGCACTAAGGATGCCCAAAATGCGAAACTTCATGCGGCACTGGTACTGAAAAAACTTAACCAGCGGAAAGAGCAAATAGGCCAATAACCATGCTACGAAAAAAGGTAGCAGCACGGTGCTGAGCCTGCCTAACAACATGACAAGCCCCACTACAGCAACAATCACCATGATGCCTCGTACAAAGGTGTCAAAAGTTATCTTCTTGTGCTCCATCTGTTATGCTTTTGCCTGCAAAGTTACGAAATAATTATCAATTACCTATTATTAAGTGTCATTTTTTTCGTACCTTTGCAACATGAATATAGAACCGATAGCCATTTTTCACTCCCCGTTCACGTCGAAATTCGGTTTGCCCCGCCAGAGCGGGTTAGTGGGAGAATTGGCGGGACGCATCGTGCTGACAGCCAACTATCAGCACCCCGATGCCCTACGTGGACTTGAGGACTACGACTATCTATGGCTGATATGGGGATTCTCCGAGCACGTCGGAACCGAGAAACATCCTACTGTGCGACCACCCATTTTGGGGGGCAACGAACGTCGCGGAGTGTGGGCCACACGCTCGTCCTTTCGTCCCAATAATCTCGGCCTATCCTCCGTCCGTATTGTCAAAGTCGATGCCGACTCCTGTACCATTGACGTGCTTGGAGCCGACCTCATGGATGGTACGCCCGTTTACGACATCAAACCATACCTTCCTTATGTCGATAGCCATGCAGAGGCACGTGGAGGCATTACAGATACCCACGAGTGGCGGCAATTGGAAGTGCATATTCCCGAGCCCGTCGTCTCCCAACTGAACTTTACCGACTTGCAAGTGCTTAGACAGGTATTAGCACTTGACCCTCGCCCGCACTACCATCAAGATGAGGAACGCGAGTATGGTATGCCCTTTGCAGATTGGGATGTGCACTTCAGAGTTATTGGTGACGTGTTGCAAGTGACGGGTTTAGACAAGAAAAATAGAGTTTTGGAATAAAAAAGTGCGATTTTTTTTGTTATTAAAAATAATGTTTGTACTTTTGCACGCCAGATAAACAAAATTTCAACCAACGAATCAACCACATCAATGACCATTGTATTGATAACATTCCTCGCCTTAGCGCTTGCCATACTTGCTTATTACCATAACAAGATGCGTAACGATTTGATGCGAACTAAGAAAGACAACGGCATGCTGAAGTCTTATCTGAAAAACTCGAATACGGACGTGCGCTCAACGCTAAACGTTTTTCTTAAGATAGCAGATGTACTGGAAGAGAACGCCCCCAACCAGATTGAGGAAAAACGGCAAACGATTATAGAGCAGTTGCGATACAATACTGGTATCATACGCTCCTCTCTCGATGGTGTGATGATATTTACTGAAGCCGATGCACCAGGGCTGCAACTGAGGGATGAGATGTTTAGTCCTGATGTTGTTTGCCGCCGATGTGTAGAGGCTAACCGAAACAACATCTACAAGGATGACGAGTTGCAAATCCACTTTATGCAGACATTAGGTGACGAATTCCTTGTCCAGAGTAATCGTCATGCGGTGGAACTTATGGTCAACAAACTTGTATTGCTAGCCTGCTTCTTCACCAGAAAAGGTCACATCACTGTAGGTTGTAACACCAGTGAGAACCCAGGTAAACTCACTATTTTTGTCAGCGACACAGGACAAGGCATCCCCAAACACCGCAAACGCCATCTCTACTCTTGGTTCGATGCACCTGAAGATATATTCCACGATGCAGAAGTAGACCTCAGTATCTGTCACAGACTGGCGAGCAAATTAGGCGGTGAAATGCGAATAGACCCCACCCACACAAAGGGAACCCGTGTGTTGCTCGTACTGCCGCTCAAATAGTTTGCGCTCTTTTGGTGTGCCCTCTCTTGAGTTAACTAACAATGATAGAGAATAAATTCCATTCTTCTTCTCTTCATTGTTGTTCTTTCGTTTTTCGTTAGCGCAGCGTATCTTCTCCTATAGTTAATTAACGCAGTTTTTGTGTATAGGCCTCGTCGGCTTTGTATATAGGACACACGGCTCCTGTGTATAGGTCTCACGACCTTTTCGTCGCCTCCTCTCGGTGGTACTTTTGGATGTTGTTGTTTTGTCGTAGTGGTTCTTGTGTGTCAGCGTGTGCAAGATTATGGTGTTTTTTCGCTATCTGTTAAATAAGCGGGCCATAATTATAATAGGCTGCTTAATAAGCATGGTGAGAATCGGTCTAAATATTGGCTAATTATTTGGCAGTTTCGTCTTTTTTTCGTACCTTTGTGTCGTGTTTAGTAAATGGTGTGAAGGGCGGCGGTTGTCCTATATAGGCACTGATAATGAACAAAGAAATCAAAGTTATGAAGAAGATACAGATTGTGCTGGGGTTGGTAGTGTTGGCGATGATGTTAGCGGCCTGTAGTGAGAAAAAAAAGAGTAACGACATCATAGCCCCGCGCATAGTGAAACCCGAGCTAAAGGAGCCTATTCGCATGCAGGAGTATACGGACAGCAGAGATGTGGAATGGATGGGTAAGGACTATCACGTGACGATTGTGCGCCAACCTTTAGACTCATTGCCGAAGGTAAAAGATGAGAATGGACAAGAGTTTGTGGACAATGTGTTTCGTGTAGTGGTTGCGCGTGGTGACGGTTCGGTGTTCTTCGATCGGACGTTCACAAAATCTTCGGTGGCAAGTCTTTTGGACAACCACTATCGCAATGCGGGTGTTTTTGAGGGGTTGGTATTCGACCGTGTTGAGGGCAATAACCTTATTTTCGCTGCCAGTGTGGGGCTACCGCAAACGGACGAGTACATTCCGATGATTATTAGTCTGTCGCGGACAGGTGAGCTTCAGATGGTGCGTGATTCAGAGATGGATACAAGCGGGAAAAATCCTCAGACAACTGCACCATCCGAGGATATATAAGGTCTGCTCCTTCGCTGAGCAATATCTCGTCAGTCAATGGTCCCGTATTGACGGCTATGGTAAAGCAATGGGCGGCAACGGCTGCTCTGATGCCCAAGGGTGCGTTTTCTACCACAACGGTTTGCCAAGGCTCTGCATGGCACTTCTGCATCCCTTTCAAGTAAGGCTCTGGGTGGGGTTTGCCACGCGTTACATCATAAGCGGTGACTATCAACTCCTTGTTGAGCAGTCCTTCAAAGTCGCTGAGTAATTTGTCTAAAAGCGTGTGCTGGGCACTACCTGTAACCACGCAGATTTCCAATTCCTTTTCCTTGATTTGCGTCATCAGTTCGCGAATACCAGGCATGATAGATGCGGGGTACTGGTTACATCGCTCGGCAAATAGTTCCGATTTGTGCGCATACATATCTCTTGCCCGATCCTCATCTATTTCCTCGTTCCATTGCTCGCGGGCCAGCAGGCGGATGGTCTCCACCCCTCTCATCCCTTCGCACTGGTAGGCTCTCTCGTAGGGCATCCATAGCCCATAGTCAGCCATAGCATCATGCCACGACACAGCATGGTTGGGCATAGAGTCGTAGATGACGCCGTCCATATCGAAAAGTACGGCTTTCGGGCTAAAGTGCCCGAAGCCGTACTTTGCTAAATAATGTTCCGTTGTATTCATTATTGCTCCTTGGCTAGACGCTCCTTGATGGCTTTCGAGTCGGCCTCGTAGCCAGGCTTGTCGAGCAGGGCGAACATGTTTTTCTTATAGGCCTCTACGCCAGGCTGGTTGAAGGGGTTGACGCCTAATACGTTGCCGCTGATTCCACAGCCAATCTCGAAGAAGTAAATGAGTTGGCCGATGTAATACTCGTTGAGTTTCGGTACACTGATGCGGATATTGGGTACGCCACCGTCGACGTGGGCTAAACGAGTGCCTAACTCGGCCATCTTGTTCACCTCGTCTACGCGTTTGCCTGCCAAGAAATTCAGACCGTCCAAATTCTCCTCGTCGTCGGGGAAGAGGAGTTTCTTCTCTGGCTCTTCAATGGAGATGACCGTCTCAAAGATGGTGCGCTCGCCGTCTTGAATCCACTGACCCATAGAGTGAAGGTCGGTAGTAAAGTCTACAGAAGCGGGGAAAATGCCTTTCTTGTCCTTGCCCTCTGACTCGCCGTAGAGTTGTTTCCACCATTCAGAGACGTAATGTAACTTAGGCTGGTAATTGACCATAATCTCAATCTTTTTGCCAGCCTCATATAAACCGTTGCGAACGGCGGTATATTGAGCAGCGGGGTTCTCCTCGAAAGAAACGTCCTTGCCACAGGCCTTCTCCATGTCTTGAGCACCAGCCACGAGTTGCTTAATGTCGAATCCTGCACAGGCAATGGGTAATAGGCCAACGGGAGTGAGTACAGAGAAACGTCCGCCTACGTTGTCAGGGATGATGAAACTCTTGTAACCCTCCTTGTCGGCACAGGTGCGGGCGGCGCCGCGCTTGGCATCCGTGACAGCTACAATTACCTGTTTGGCTTCTTCCTTGCCTAACTGAGCCTCGCATTGCTTCTTCAGCAAACGGAATGTTAAAGCAGTCTCCGTTGTTGTGCCAGACTTTGAAATGTTGATGACACCGAACTTCTTACCTTTCAAATACTCCGTCAGTTCGTAGAGATAGTCCTCGCCAATGTTGTTGCCCGCAAAAAGGATAGTGGGATTTTTCTGGTCTTGGATGAGCCAGCCGAATGAGTTGCTCAGCGCCTCAATAACGGCACGGGCACCTAAATAGCTGCCACCGATGCCAGCCACGACAACGGCCTCGCACTTTTCGCGCAACACCTTTGCCGTTGACTCAATCTCGTCAAGAAATTCGGGCGTAATCTCCGTAGGTAGGTGCAACCATCCTAAGAAATCGTTACCTGGGCAGGTGCCCTCTTCCAAAGCCTGCTGGGCAGCCTTTACCTTCGGCTCAAAAGCCTTCACGGCACCAGCCTCTAAGAAACAGGCGGCTTTCGTGATGTCAAGTTTAATGTTGTTCATAATAAATGTATAAATTGTTTAGGTTTTACGGATATGAGCGCAAAATTACGAAAAAAAATCGAAAGCCCTTACCTTTTTGCCGTTTATTTTCCGACGAGCCGTTTTTTTTGCGGAGGAGAATGGAGAATTGGAAAAAATATTGTAACTTTGCAGACTAAAAGGAAGAAAATAAAGAAACACATAACGAAAGATGTACAGAAGTAAAACGTGCGGTGAGTTGAAACTCGCCAATGCCGGCAACGTGGTGACGTTGGCTGGATGGGTACAGAAAACCCGCAAGATGGGTGGTATGACCTTTGTTGACCTGCGCGACCGCTATGGTATCACTCAATTGGTGTTTGACGAGTCAAAGGATGTCGCCTTATGTGAACAGGCTAACAAGTTAGGACGTGAGTGGTGTATTCAGGTGAAAGGTACCGTTAGCGAGCGTCAGGCTAAGAATCCGAAGATGGAGACGGGTGACATCGAAATCTTGGCACAGGAGTTGAACGTGTTGAGTGAGAGTCAGACTCCTCCCTTCACCATAGAGGATCAGACGGACGGTGGTGATGATATTCGCATGAAATACCGTTATTTGGATTTGCGCCGCTCGTGTGTCCGCAAAAATATGGAACTCCGCCATAGGATGACCATACTCATCCGTAACTTCCTTGACTCGCATCAGTTTATTGAGGTCGAAACGCCTATATTGATAGGTTCTACGCCCGAGGGTGCCCGCGATTTTGTAGTGCCCAGTCGCATGAACCCTGGTCAGTTCTATGCTTTGCCCCAGTCACCCCAAACCTTGAAGCAATTGCTGATGGTGAGTGGTTTTGATCGCTATTTTCAGATTGCTAAATGTTTCCGCGATGAGGATTTGCGTGCTGACCGTCAGCCCGAGTTTACTCAGATAGATTGTGAGATGTCGTTTGCCGACCAAGAGGACGTGCTCAATATTTTCGAGGAATTGGCTCGCCACCTCTTTAAGGAAATACGTGGTGTAGAGTTACCTGCGTTGGAGCGCATGACATGGTATGAGGCCATGCGGCGTTTCGGAAGCGACAAGCCCGATCTGCGTTTTGGTATGGAGTTCGTGGAACTGATGGATGTATTGAAGGGCACAGGAACTTTCCCCGTATTCGATGATGCTGAATATATTGGTGGCATCGTTGTACCCAATTGTGCGGACTATACCCGCAAGCAACTTGACCAACTGACCGATTTTGTGAAACGTCCGCAGGTGGGTGCAAAGGGACTTGTATATGTTAAATTTAATACAGATGGCACGGTAAAGACGTCTGTTGATAAATTTTATACACCAGACGTTTGGCAGAAATTGAAGGAGAAGGCAGGGGCCAAGGATGGCGACCTTGTACTCATACTCAGCGGAGACAAGGCAAATAAGATCCGTACTCAGCTATGCACGCTTCGATTGGAGATGGGTGACCGCTTAGGGTTGCGTGACAAGAACGTATTTAAATGCTTGTGGATTGTGGACTTTCCGCTCTTTGAGTGGAGCGACGAGGAGCAACGGCTTATGGCTACACACCATCCGTTTACCTTGCCTAATCCCGACGATATACCCTTGCTTGACACGGCTCCCGAAAAAGTGCGTGCGGTGGCCTATGATTTCGTGTGCAATGGTGTGGAGTTAGGCGGAGGTTCGTTGCGTATTCACGATGGCAAGTTGCAAGAAAAGATGTTCCAGATATTAGGCTTTACCCCCGAGCGGGCTATGGCTCAGTTCGGTTTCCTCATCAACGCCTTCAAGTACGGAGCACCGCCCCATGCTGGATTAGCTTTTGGATTGGACCGCTTTGTTAGTATCATGGCAGGCTTGGATAGCATCCGTGATTGCATTGCTTTTCCAAAGAACAATTCTGGACGTGACGTCATGCTTGATGCACCAGGCGAATTAGACTCTAAACAATTGGAGGAACTAAATTTGAGGATTGAGTGTCCAGTAAAGGTTGACTTAGGTCAAGAATAAGAGTAAGTTTTACAAAAATGCCCTGTATACGGTTATAATCTGTAATTAAAGTTCTTAACTTTGCAGTCAGAAACTAAGTGAATCAATTCGATTCTATTAAAGTATTAAATTGTTTTAGAATTATGGCAGAAAAGAAAACTACAAAGAAAGTTGTTGCAGAGAAAGTAGAAGCACCTAAGAAAGCAACCGCAACAAAGAAAGCGTGTGCAACTAAAGCTACTGTTGCCGTAAATGCAGAGAATGCAGGTTTCAAGGCTGGTGATGTATATCAGGCTTTGGCAGCAGTTGGTAAGGCTTTGACCGTCAAGGAAATTGCAAAGGTTGCAAAAATCAGCGAGTCGGAGACTTTGTTGGGTTTGGGTTGGCTTTTTAAGGAGGGTAAGCTGGTAACTGCTGACGATAAGGTTACTCTTGCTTAAATTAAATCAATCAAAGCATAAAAGGGCCGGTAAGCTTTAGGGGCGTACCGGTCTTTTTTAGTTTACACGTGGGGTACGAAAACCAAATACTCAAGATACTCACCGAGGCGGGAGTGCGTGGTATAAGCGTGCAGGCTATAGCTAAACACGTTTATAACATGAACCGCACGTTTTTTGTAGAACCTAATTATAAGGATATACATGCGTATGTGCAACAATTCTTGTTGCGTAATAGCAAGTCTCCGCAATCGCTGATAAAGTCTACGGGAAGGCGTGGTTATTACCGATTGAATACGGAAAATTCAACTGATGCTCGCCAATTGATGCTCCAATTTACGGACGAACAACTATTTGTGGAAGAGAAACCGAGGAAAGATGGCTCGCTTAGCTTGTTTGATTTATGAATCAATCCTTTTGCTAAGTCCCATTGGAATAGCTTGGCCGCAAATATCTATTCCTTTAAGTTTTTAATGACATGGGCAGGAACTCCTGCCACTATTGTATGGCTTGGAACGTCTTTGGTGACTACGGCGCCAGCGGCCACAACACAATGGCTTCCAATGGTGACACCAGGCAGGACGACAGCATTGGCACCTATCCACACATCGTCGCCAATGACAACGGGCTTGGTAGATATGCCTTGCTCGTCGATGCGACGCGAAAGATTTTCGAAATTATGGTTGAGTGCCGTAATGGTGATGCCTTGTGCCAAATTTACATGGTGGCCAATGCAAACGGGACCAATGATGGTGGAGTGGATGCCGATGCGGGTATGGTCGCCAATGATGACGTCACCAACGGCATTGTTGATACAGCAATAGGACTCTACTATGCTCCGCTTGCCTAACCAAAAACGACGATAGGGCGGAGTGTCCATGCGGACAGTCCAGTAAACTTTTGAGGACCTTCCTCGATGTTGATAGAGTGGGGCTAAAAGCCGGACATACCAGCGGGGTCTGGCATCGCGCTGGTTCATAATGATATAGTCGAGCCATTGCTTGAGCCGAGGGCTCCCTTCTAACCGCTTTTTAAATGTCTTTTGATAATGCTCCATATTAGTGTTTCGTGTTTTACGGGGACAAAAATACAAATAAAAGGGGGAAATAAGAAATAATATTTGAATTTTATTTAGTAATTTTGCATGCGGATATGAAGAAAGAAGATTTAAGAATCGTATTTATGGGAACACCCGAGTTTGCGGTGGAAACCTTGCGGACTTTGGTGGAAAATGACTATAATGTTGTGGCTGTTGTCACCCAACCTGACAAGCCTGTTGGGCGTCATCGCTCTGTATTGCAAGCGTCAGCGGTGAAACTATATGCGGTGGAGCATGGCTTACCTGTATTACAACCTGAAAAGATGAAGGATTCCACGTTTCTGGAGGATTTACGCTCTTATCATGCCAATTTGCAAGTGGTGGTGGCCTTTCGTATGTTGCCAGAGGTGGTATGGGCAATGCCTGAGTATGGAACATTCAACGTTCATGCCGCCCTGTTGCCTCAATATCGCGGGGCTGCCCCTATCAATTGGGCCATTATCAATGGCGAGACAGAGACGGGGGTAACTACTTTCTTTCTTGACCATGACATTGATACGGGGCGTATCATCATGAAGAAAAGTTTTGCAATACCTGATGATGCCGACGTGCAATATGTTTATGATGGTTTAATGCGTTTGGGTGCGCAAATATGTATGGAAACTTTAGATACTATTATAGCAACGAACGGACATCCTACGACGATAGCTCAAGAGGATATTGCTAATAGTCAGCTGAATCATGCCCCTAAAATTTTTAAGGAGACTTGTGAAATCAGATGGGAGAAAACCGCTAAGCAGATATATGATTTTGTGAGGGGATTGAGCCCCTATCCTGGTGCTTGGACAACATTGGTTGCTCCCGATTGTAGAGAAATGGTGCTCAAAGTGTATCGAACACGAAAAACGGAGAAAGTGGGGCAAGGTTGTGGTGTTATCCGAGTTGAAGGAAAACGACTATATGTTTCGGCGGCAGATAAGATGTTGGAGATAGTCGATTTGCAATTAGCAGGTAAGAAACGGATGACGGCTAATGACTTTATGAATGGTATGAAGCAGATAGAAGAGCTTCGTATGAAATAATTTTTTAACGATATATAATAATGGTGTATAGTTATGCGTTTGATAAATAGAAAGTCAAATAGAAGTTTTATTAAATCAAGACATTGCCTATGCAAAATTTTACTTACGATGACTCCCCTACCGACTATGATTGCGTAGACCTTCCATTTTTAGAACCCAATGCGGCAACACTACTTTTCGTGAAGCAATTTGCCCGCATGTGTAATTCCAAGAAGAACCAGACGCTCAATGGCTACAATCATTGCTCCATCATTGCTTGCTGCTGATTTTCTACGCCTTGATAGTGAGGTGGAGATGGTCAATCAGAGTGAAGCCGAATGGCTTCATCTGGATGTAATGGATGGTGTGTTTGTTCCCAATATTTCGTTTGGTTTCCCTGTCCTTGAGGCCGTTGCCAGCAAATGTAAGAAACCGCTTGATGTGCACTATATGATAGTGCAACCAGAGAAATTTATCCAACGAACCGCCTGTCTGGGAGCCATGATGATGAATGTCCATTACGAGGCATGTACGCATTTACATCGTACTGTTCAAGAGATACACGACGCGGGAATGAAAGCAGGTGTGACGCTTAATCCTGCTACGCCCATCTCTGTATTGGAGGATATTATCACTGACGTTGATTTGGTGTTGTTAATGAGTGTAAATCCGGGCTTTGGTGGCCAAACATTCATTGAAAACTCTATTAAAAAAGTGAAACAATTGCGTCAACTTATCAATCAAAGTGGCTCAAAAGCACTTATTGAAGTGGATGGAGGGGTACAAAAAGATACGGCGCCAAGGCTGGTAAAAGCTGGTGCCGACGTATTGGTTAGTGGTAGTTACATCTTTAAGAGCCCTCATCCCGAGCAGACAATTCACGAGTTGCAAAATCTATAGTTTTGGAGTCCTATTATAGTGGGTTACATCTCCAAATTCAATTGGATATTATGTTGTCTGGCCATACGGCGCATGTTAATCAAGGCATAGCGCATACGGCCAAGTGAGGTGTTGATACTGACACCTGTTAATTGGGCAATCTCTTTGAACGATAATTCCTGATAATAGCGCATATATACCACTTCTCGCTGGGGGGCTGGTAGGGCATCCATCAAGTGTCGTACATCCTCCATGATTTGCGTATTGACATATTCATTTTCTCGATTGATATCCATCAACTCGCTGCTACGCAATTTATTGAGGTCGTTATCCTCAGTAGGTTCTATGATGTGGGCAGACTTTTGGTGACGATACCCGTCCATAATGATGTTATGAGCTATACGAGTCAGCCAAAAAGAAAACTTGCCAGAGTCTGTGTACTTGCCTTCTTGCAACTTGGTAATGACCTTAACAAAGGTTTCTTGAAACACATCATTGGCAATTTCGGGGTCACGAACCACGAACATAATATAAGTAAAGAGCTTTTGTTGATTGCGAGCTAATAACTCATCAAATGCCCTATTGTCGCCTTCTATGTAAAGTAGTGCCAACGCTTCGTCAGTACAACTTGCATAATTCTTCATATTCTTATGTAATTTTTATATGAAGTAAAGTTTTTCTCAATAGGCAATAATTTTATGGAGTTATTAACTATAAGTATTTTGTTTTTGTCGGTGCAAAAGTATATAAAATTATCTTTCTCACCAAATAAATTAGCGAAAAAGTGTGTTATTTACAAAAAAACATATAATTTTGTGCACGTTTTCGATATAAATCAATCAAAATGATAAAACTATTTGTTCCAGGCCGCTTATGCCTGTTTGGCGAACATACCGACTGGGCTGGTCATTATCGCACAATGAATGCAGATATTTTGCCAGGGTCGGCTATCGTAACAGGTATAGAACAGGGGGTCTATGCCGAGGTGGAGAAATCACCAATCTTTGAAATGTATAGCGATGCTCCAGAAATCGAGGATGTGTGGAGTGATTTTGCGTGTAGTATGAATGAGGCAGAGCTGAAGTCGGTAGCCAAGTCTGGCTCATTCTTTTGCTATTGTGCTGGTGTCGCCTCTTATATGTTAGAGTGGTATAAAGTGGGTGGTGTGCGTATTCGCATTACCTCGATGACGCTACCTATGAAAAGTGGTTTGAGTTCTTCTGCAGCCATTTGCGTACTTGTTGTACGCGCGTTCAATTTACTATATAAGTTAAATCTCAATACTTTGGGCGAGATGAATATCGCCTATTTAGGTGAATTGCGCACCTCCAGCCGTTGTGGTCGTTTGGATCAGGCCTGTGCTTTTGGTGTTAAGCCTAACTTGATGACTTTTGATGGTGATGAGATAGAAGTAAAGGCGTTAAATGTCAAGAAAACGCTTCATTGGGTATTTGCCGATTTGTGTGCCGAAAAAAATACTATCAAGATTCTTGCTGACTTGAATAAGGCATATCCTTTTGCCTCTAATGAGGCAGAGCAAAATTTGCATCGTGCTTTAGGCGAGTGGAACCAACAGATAGTTGATCAAGCTATTGGCTATATGGCCAATGGTGATGTGGAAGCCCTTGGACGTCTGATGACTGAAACAGAGAAAATGTTTGAACGGTATATCACGCCTATGTCGACAGCCCTTCAAGCACCAAAACTCCATAAAGTGTTGAATGATCCTACCATACAACCGCTGGTGTATGGTGGTAAGGGGGTGGGTTCTCATGGTGATGGTTCAGTACAGTTTTTGGCAAAAGATGTAGCTTGTCAGCAACAGTTGATTGACTATTTGAACCAACAGGGCATGAAAGCTTATCCATTGACATTGCATCCAATACATACAGTTCGCAAGGCAATCATTCCTGTGGCAGGTTTTGGAACCCGTTTATATCCTGCAACTCGAGCTTTGAAAAAAGACTTCTTCCCAATTCCTTGTCCCGATGGTATGGTGCGCCCTGTTATCTTGATATTGCTTGAAGAATTAGTGAAAAGTGGCATTGAGGAGATCTGTTTGGTATTAGGATCCGAGGAAGAGCGTATTCAATATACGGAGTTCTTTGAGCGACCGCTTTCACAAGAACATTTACAAAAGTTGCCCGCCGAAGCTCAAGAGTATGAAAATCATATTCTTAACATAGGCAAACGTTTACGTTATGTCTATCAGCGCCAGAAGCGCGGCTTTGGCCATGCGGTTTATCAGGCTGCTGGCTTTGCCGCTAATGAGCCTGTCCTTTTACTATTGGGTGATACACTTTACCGCTCGACCTCCAACAAACCTTGTGCGCTACAGATGATAGAAGAGTATGAACGGTATAACCAGTTGCTAGTCAGTATCCATACCGTCCCCCTAAGCGAAGTGAGTTATTATGGTATTATGGCTGGTGTCTGGGAGGATAAGGAACGTACAGCACTAAATATTTCGGTTATGCAGGAGAAGCCTAAAGCCTCTTATGCCGAAGAATTCTTAGGTGTCCGTGATAAGTACGGGAATAAAGAATATTATAGTGTTTTCGGACAATATGTGCTTACTCCTGATGTTTTCTCTCAACTGGCGATGGATATTCAAAAAGCAGATACCGAGGGTAGTGATCGTGAGATAGAATTGACTACTGCTCTGGAGACTATCCGCCAGGAAAAGGGTATGATGGGTATTCGATTGGATGGTGTAATGTTCGATATGGGTAATCCCACAGCTTTACGACATTGTATTCAGCATTTTGTTGAATAAATAAAAAGAGATACGGATGAATTGTTCAACATCCGTATCTCTTTTACTTTTAACTTTCAAAGCCCGCTTTTATTTTTGATAAGCTTCTTCTGCACGGCGTAATAAATATTGGCCGTAATCATTTTTTGCCATAGGCTGTGCAATTTTAATAAGTTGCTCTTTGTCTATCCAGCCACGCTTGTAGGCAATTTCCTCCAAACAAGCCACCTTTAATCCTTGGCGTTTTTCAATAACTTCAATGAAAGTTGATGCTTCGGACAATGAATCGTGAGTCCCAGTATCTAACCATGCAAAGCCGCGTTGCAAAGTTTGTACCATCAGTTTTTTCTGTTTTAAATATTCTTGGTTGACGGTGGTAATTTCCAATTCTCCGCGTGCCGATGGTTTGATGTTCTTGGCAATCTTTACCACATTGTTAGGATAGAAATATAGGCCTACAACAGCGTAGTTAGATTTAGGCTTTTGTGGTTTCTCCTCAATGCTCAGACAATTGCCGTCCTTGTCGAACTCTGCTACACCATAACGTTCTGGATCATTTACATAGTAGCCAAATACAGTTGCTTGATTATGCTCTTCTGCATTAACTACGGCTTGTTTCAACATACCCGTGAAACCACCACCATAGAAAATGTTGTCACCCAACACCAAGCAAACACAATCGTCGCCAATAAATTGCTCCCCGATGATGAAAGCCTGAGCCAGCCCGTCTGGTGATGGCTGTTCTGCATATTCAAAGCGTACGCCCAGGTCAGAACCATCACCCAACAGACGTTTGAAAGCAGGCAAGTCGTAAGGTGTAGAGATAATTAAAATCTCACGAATACCCGCTAACATCAGTGTAGAAATAGGGTAGTATATCATTGGTTTGTCGAAGATGGGAATCAATTGTTTTGACACACCTTTTGTAATGGGATAGAGGCGTGTTCCACTGCCTCCTGCTAATACGATACCTTTCATTTTCTTGTTGTTTTTTAAGTTTTTCTTTGCAAATGTACGAAATATTTGAATAATTTCGTAACTTTGCATCGTAAAATATATAAAAGTATGGGATTTTTAACAAGATTATTTGGAAAAAAGAAAGAACAGCAGAAAGTTGGAGGCATGGAAGATTTCATGACTTTAATTCGTGTATATTTTCAAGCTGTTATGGCTGCCGACCTAGGCATTACCAATTTGGCAGCATTGCCAGACCTGCGTACTTTCAAGGCAACGCTCAAGGTTCCTACACAAAACAATAAGTTAGGTTTAGCCGAGAAGACACGTTGTAAGAAGATGCTCAAGGAACTTTACGGCATGGATGATGATTTCACTAAGGAGATAGACCAAAGTATACGCAAGCGTTGCAAAAAGATGCAGGATGTTCAGACGTACATGTATCAGTTCTCGGGTTTTACACAGGACTTGATGATGCTGACAGGTAACCTGATGAAATTCAAACTTCGCGTGCCCAGTTTCTTCAAAGGAGTTATTCGTACCATGACAGAGAAGACCGTTGGCGATATATTCAATAAAAACGATTTCAAGGACGCTGGTGTCATGAAAACCGTTGTGGCCATCCGTCAGTACAGCCAGAAGTTAGGTTTTTCACAACAGTGGGTTACCGATTTTGTGTATAAGGTGGTGATGTTGGCTAAGAAAGAACCGCGTGTTAAAGAGAATTAAGCGTTAAGAATTAAGAAAACAAGACAAAAAGAGGTTAAAACCTGTTAATGGTAAAACATCTGTTTCTTCTTCTTTCTTAAATATAAGTGAAAATAACTACCTTTGTGAAATAAAGTGAAGTAGTATGCCTGCTAATGACAATACTTTAGTCATGTTTGAAACCCGTATGCGGCAACTCCTTTTCCGTTTTCAAGAATTGAAAAAGGAGAATGGTGAACTTTCTGCCTTATTAAGGAAGAACGAGCAGACGGTGAAGGATATACAGCAAAAGTTAGAGCAGAAGCAGTATGACTACGACTCACTGAAGATGGCCAAGATGATTGAGATTTCCGATGGCAATTTGGTAGATGCTAAGGAACGGTTGTCAAGGCTGATACGTGACGTCAATAAGTGCATTGCAATCCTCAGCGACGAAAACGAGTAAGGAGACAAGCCATGCCAGAACAGAACAGGGACCGACTACATATCAGGCTACACGTCTACGACGAGGAGATAGAAGTTGTCATTGATCGTGACGATGAAGAGTTTTATCGCCGTGCAGCCAAACTCATTACGGAGCGCTACAATGCCTATGCACAGGCATTTAAAGGGCGCAAGACCGACCATACTATTGCGCTGATGACGCTTATAGACATTGCGCTGAAATATGAGAAAGAGTTGCATGGCAATGATACTGTGCCCTATGATAATGTTCTTGCCCGTCTGACCAAGGAGATGGAAGCAGTGCTTGACGAACGGATGTGAACATTATAATTATATATACTAAACATTTATGAATATTATTGTTGCAATAATTGCCATCGTTTCCGCCTTGATATTGGGAGGCGTGTGTGGCTTTCTGATTTTCCGTTATGTAATTAAAGGAAAATATAACGAGATGGTAGATGCTGCCACGAAAGAGGCAGAAGTAATTAAGGAGAAAAAGTTGCTTGAGGTGAAAGAAAAGTTCCTCAATAAAAAGAGTGAATTGGAGAAAGAAGTTCAGCAGCGTAATCAGCAATTCCAGCAAAACGAGAACCGACTGAAGCAGCGCGAGTTGTCGCTCAACCAGCGTCAGGAGGAGTTGGGACGCCGTAAGAATGAACTGGATAATGCCCAGACGCGCATAGATAACGAGAAAAAAGTGCTCTCGCTCAAACAAGAAGAATTGGAGAAGATGCAGATACAGGAGCGTGCCAAGTTGGAGGAACTGTCGGGGCTCAGTGCTGACGAGGCGAAGGCTCGGCTCGTTGAATCCTTGAAAGATGAGGCGCGTACAGATGCTCAGGCATACATTAACGAGATAATGGACGAGGCCAAACTCAATGCTAATGCTCAGGCGAAAAAAATCGTAATTCAAACAATCCAGCGTGTAGCAACGGAGACGGCCGTTGAAAACAGTGTTTCTGTATTCCACATTGATAATGACGACGTTAAAGGCCGTGTAATTGGCCGCGAGGGACGTAACATCCGTGCTTTGGAAGCGGCTTGTGGCGTTGAGATTGTGGTGGACGATACGCCTGAGGCTATTGTTATTTCGGCTTTTGACCCCGTCCGTCGTGAGACGTGTCGTTTGGCCCTTCATCAGTTGGTGGCTGACGGCCGTATTCACCCTGCCCGTATTGAGGAAGTAGTCGCAAAGGTGAAGAAGCAGTTAGAAAACGAAATTATTGAAACGGGTAAGCGCACCGCCATTGACCTTGGTGTTCATGGCTTGCATCCAGAACTTATCCGCATTATTGGTAAGATGAAATATCGCTCCTCTTATGGCCAGAACCTGTTGCAGCATGCCCGCGAGACAGCCAATCTCTGTGCCGTAATGGCTTCCGAATTGGGCTTGAATCCCAAGAAAGCCAAGCGTGCAGGTCTGTTGCATGATATAGGTAAAGTGCCCGATGAGGAGAGCGAGATGCCCCACGCCCAGTATGGAGCTAAGATAGCAGAGATGTACAAAGAGAAGCCTGATATATGTAATGCCATTGGTGCTCACCACGATGAGATGGAAATGCAGACGCTACTGGCTCCTATTGTGCAAATTTGTGATGCTATCAGTGGTGCCCGTCCTGGTGCCCGTCGTGAGATAGTTGAAGCCTACATCAAGCGACTGAACGACCTTGAGGCCATTGCCATGTCTTATCCTGGTGTCACCAAGACCTATGCTATTCAAGCAGGTCGCGAGTTGCGTGTCATTGTAGGTGCAGACAAGATGGATGATGCCGAGACTGAAGCACTTAGCGGACAGATTGCCTCGCAGATTCAGAATGAGATGACCTATCCAGGACAGGTGAAGATTACTGTTATCCGCGAGACTCGTTCTGTGGCTTACGCTAAATAAAAGGATATATGCATAGAAAGATTGCCACCTGCATAGTTGCGGGTGGCAATCTTTTTCTTTATACTTTCGTCGTGAGCAACCGTTAATACTTGAAGCTTGATCCACCGACAAACTCGCGCATAATGCTCGTAGGAGGTATTTCTTTGTCGCTTACGGGAATGAAGTAGCGTATAAATTTCAGTAGGCGATGGGCCTCGGCATATTCCGGGCAGTTTTTCGGCACGGTGCCTAAAATCAGTTCCGCGTGAGTGCGCAACACGGCAAACTCAATGTTCAGTGCCGAGTTGAACATCACGTCAGCCATTTCTTGATAGGGGAATATCCACTTGTCTTCTGCTTGGCACACGTTAGCCCACTGGGCAATGGTTTGCTGGGCGGTGAAGGCTCCCTTGTTGTAGTCGCGGATGATGCGGCGCAGCAGGCGGTTGTCGCGCACGGGAATCCAGTTGTGGTCGTCCAGTGAAATGCTGGTGAGTGCTGATATGTAAATGCGGAACTTCAGCGTATCGTCAATGTTCTTCGTTAGTTGAGGGTTCAACGCATGGATTCCCTCAATGATAAGCACGCTGTCATTGGTCATTTTCAGCTTTTTGCCGTTCCATTCGCGCTTACCTGTACTGAAATTGTACTCGGGCATTTCCACCCGTTCACCTTTCATCAAACGCGTCAGATGCTCCTCCAACAGATTGTAGTCTACGGCTTCAATGTTGTCAAAATCATAGTCGCCGTTAGGTAGTTTTGGCGTGTCTATGCGATTTACGAAATAATCGTCAGTAGAGAAGGATAGAGGGCGCAGACCACAGGCAAGCAATTGAATGGAGAGTCGCTTGCAGAATGTCGTCTTGCCCGAACTGCTTGGCCCCGTGATAAGTACCAGTCTGACGGGATTTTTCTCTTGGTGGAAACGGCGGTCTATCTCCTCGGCTATTTGCACTATCTTCTTTTCTTGCAGAGCCTCGCTTACTTGGATAAGTTCCGAACCATGTCCCTTCAGTACCGCCTTGTTTACGTCACCCGCGTTCGACAATCTCATGATGATGTCCCAACGCGTCTTTTCAGCAAACATCTCATAGGTCTTTGGCATATCCACTTTCTCGGCAAGCACCGAGGGATTGTCCCAGTCGGGCACTCTCAGCAGCATACCGTCGTGATATGGTTCCAGTCCCCACACTTTCAGATACCCTGCCGAGGGCACTAACGGCCCATAGTAGTAGTCGGCCGTTTCGCCTAGTGTATAGTAGTCAGTGTATATTTGTCCACTGGTCTCCAGCAGTTTTACCTTGTCCGTAAACCCGCGTTCGGCAAAGATGCGCACGGCCTCCTCCGTAGTTGCCTCGTTACGGCGGAACGGCATGTCAAGGTTTACTATCTCTTGCATCCTTTTGCTGATGCGTTCTACATCATTTTCGGTCAACGGCTCGCCACCTTTCTTCTTAAAGTTGCAATAATAGCCGCGCGATATAGTGTGCTCGATAAACAACTTCGAACCAGGGAATATGTCTTGCGTTGCCTTGTACAGCACAAAGCACAGCGAGCGGACGTAGACGCGGTGCCCATTGCCTCCTCGAGCATCCATGAACTCCACATCGCGGTTCTGGTAGAGCCTGAACTTCAAGCCTTGCGACACATTGTTCACTTTGGCCGAGACGACAGGGTAGGGCAGTCGGATGTCGTCGGCAAACGCCTGATAAACATCCAGTAACGATGTTCCCTCTGGGAAACTTTTCGTCATGTTATTATTCTTGCATCGGATTTGGAGCATGGTGCGTTCTTCAGTTAGTTATGTAGGTGCAAAGGTAGTGCAAAGTGTGTGAAATGCAAAATAAATTGCGATTTATTTACATTTCTGAGGTGACGTCCCACCACAACTGGCGGAAAATGTGTATCTTTGCAACGAGAAACGACAAGTAGCCACGATGAAGACAGCAGTCATAGGCGGCGGTGCCGCAGGGTTCTTTACCGCCATTTGTCTCAAGGAGCAGATGCCCCAAATGGACGTGACCATCTTTGAGCGAAGCCAACGTGTGTTGGCCAAAGTCGCGGTCTCTGGCGGCGGTCGCTGCAACTGCACCAACACGTTTCGTCAGGTACGCTCGTTGCAGAGCGTCTATCCGCGTGGTCACCGCCTCTTGCAACGCTTGTTTCGCACGTTCAGTCACGACGATGCCCGCCAGTGGTTTGAACGTCACGGAGTGCCTTTGGTCGCTCAAGACGACGAGTGTATCTTTCCTGCTGCGCAGGACTCGCGCGCTATTATAGATTGTTTCCTGTCGTTGGCCAGCCGTTATCACATCAAGATATGTAAGGGCGTGAAGATTAGGACATTGACTGACGTTTGCGATTTCGACTATGTAGTGGTTACGACAGGCGGCTCTCCGCAAGGCGAGGGTCTGCGTTGGCTGGCCGATTTGGGACATGAAACGGTACCTCCCGTACCCTCCCTTTTTTCACTTTCTGTCAACGATAGCCAGTTCACGGCTTTGCAAGGACTGGTAGTCAATCCTGTCACCGTCCTCCTGCCAGGTACTAAACATCGTGCCACAGGACCACTACTCATCACCCATTGGGGCGTCAGCGGACCTGCCGTCCTCAAACTCTCCAGTTACGCCGCCCGCCATCTGGCCGAGTGTAGCTATCAGTCGCCGCTCAGCATCAACTGGTTGGATGCCTCGCTCGCAGATGCAGATGGCGACGTAGCTGCCGTCCTGCACGAACAAATCATCTGCCATC
This sequence comes from Prevotella sp., assembly GCA_022511045.1. GTDB lineage: Bacteria > Bacteroidota > Bacteroidia > Bacteroidales > Bacteroidaceae > Prevotella. Next base: position 9,737 of record JAFLSF010000003.1, on the reverse strand, counting down.
CTCAAAAGCAACTGCACACCCATTGCCCGTTTGGCCTGCAACAACGACTCTGGAGCTACCTGTTAGACAAGTCGCTGGGTACCCGTTCGCAGATACGCTGGGCGGATTTGAACCAAAAAGACATCAACCGCCTGCTCAACACCCTACAAAACGATACCTACCAAATAGCGGGTCGCGCACCCTTTAAAGATGAGTTCGTCACTTGCGGTGGTATCTCGCTCCGCGCCGTCAACCCCTCCACGCTGGAGAGCCGCCATGTGCCTCGCCTTTACTTTGCGGGCGAAGTGCTCGATATTGACGGCATCACAGGTGGCTTCAACTTCCAAGCCGCTTGGACCACCGCCTATGTAGTCGCCCATAGTATCAGCGCCGCCGTCCATTCGTGAACGGTCCTCACCACTTGTGTGCATATTGTATACCCTTTGTGTCTATAGTGTATACAACCTGTATACTCTTGGTATACAACTTGTATACCCCTGGAATACAAAGTGTATACAAGGCGCATACAACTCGTGTGTATAGGGCACACACTCCACATGCTTATTGCACACTAATGACGGGTCTTATCCTTGTCGTTAACAAATAAGCAAACCTTTGGCGATATGATGCTCTCTATGTTTACTGTTGGAATATATACTCCAACGACTACAAAATACTATGTAAAGAAGGACAACCCGAACGTGGTCGTAAAGAAAAAGAAGGTAATGAGTAAGGCATATAAAGGTTATCTGAAATAGTCCAGTATGCAGACAAAATGAAATAGAGTCGCAAGTGCGGCTCTATTCTGCTAATATACTTTCTAAAACTATGAAAGGAAGCCTAACAAAACACCAGCGGCAACAGCGGAGCCGATGACACCAGCCACGTTGGGACCCATAGCGTGCATAAGCAGGAAATTGTGGCGGTCGTACTCCAAACCGAGGTTGTTGGAGATGCGGGCGGCCATAGGTACAGCCGAGACTCCTGCATTGCCAATGAGCGGATTCAATTTCTTATCCTTAGGCAGGAAGATATTCATTAGTTTGACGAACAGCACGCCGCTCATCGTGGCTATGATGAAAGCACCTGCACCAATAGCAAAGATGTAGATAGTGTTCATGGTCAAGAACTCGGAGGCTTGCGTGGAGCAACCTACGGTGAGGCCAAGAAGCATAACCACTATATCGTTGAGGGCTGAGCCTGCGGTCTTGGCCAAACGAGTAGTCTTGCCACTTTCTTTTAGCAAGTTGCCGAAGAACAGCATGCCTAATAGGGGCAGGCCAGAGGGTACAATAAAAGTGGTAAGCAAAAGACCTGCGATGGGGAAGAGGATGCGCTCCGTCTGAGATACTTGACGGGCGGGCTTCATCTTGATGAGGCGCTCCTTCTTCGTGGTCAGCAGTCGCATCAATGGGGGTTGGATAAGCGGTACCAATGCCATGTAGCTATAAGCACATACGGCAATAGCTCCCATGAGGTTTGGCGACAGCTTTGACGACAAGAAGATGGCCGTAGGACCATCAGCACCACCGATGATGGCTATGCCCGCTGCTTGATTGGGCTCAAAGCCTAATGCCAAGGCAAACATGTAGGCTCCGAAAATGCCGAACTGGGCAGCAGCACCAATAAGCATCAGTTTAGGATTGGCCAATAAGGCGGAGAAGTCGGTCATGGCACCAATGCCCAAAAAAATAAGTGGCGGATACCAGCCTTGACGCACTCCTTGGTAGAAAATGTTTAGCACGGAGTTGTCCTCGTAGAGGCCTATCTCCAGTCCTGCATCGGCACGGAAAGGAATGTTACCGAGGATGATGCCTAAACCGATGGGGACGAGTAGCAGGGGCTCGAAGTCCTTTTTAATGGCAAGCCAAATAAAGAAGGCTCCTACTGCTATCATGATGAGATTGCCTGCCGTCACATTGGCAAAGCCCGTATAGGTCAGGAATTCGTTGAAATTGTCGATGATAAAGTCAAGCATCTTGGAATGGGCGGATTAACGGATTTATGACTGAATGGTTAACAAGACTGCTCCTTCCATGACTGAGTCACCAGCATTGACGTTGATTGCGGTAACGGTACCTGCATACTCAGCCTCAATGTTGTTCTGCATTTTCATGGCCTCAAGGACGATAACGACGTCGCCAACATTGACTTTGTCGCCAACCTTAACAGGAATACGGGTAATGGTGCCAGGTAGGGGAGCCTTCATGATATTGCCAGTAATAGGTGCGCCAGCGGGAGTAGGAGCGGCAGCTGGAGTTGCTGGAGGAACTGTAGTTGGAGCGGCCGCTACTGGGGCAGCCACCTTGGGACGCACAATGGTGGGATGCTTGGCAGCAGAGATGGGCTGTCGTAGCTCTACTTCAAAAGGTATACCGTTGACCTTAACTTTGGCTATGGTACCCTCTACCTCTTCAATCTCAACTTCGTAGTCTACACCTTGTACTTTATATTGATATTTGTTACTCATAATGTGATAACTTTTTAATGATTCTTGTTACATTGGATAATTAGGAGATGTTACCTTATTTGAGCCCAGAACTGGTGGGGATACGTGGCGCATTGTGCGTCATAGGTGTTACAGGCTCGTGGAAGTGGGTCATCTGCGTATATTCGTCATCCCATCCCGAATGTTTGGACTTAATGGTGATGATACCTGATTCTACGTCGTGAACGTCGTCCATGTATTGCTTTAATGCAATGCCAATGACTGCCATATAAACCTCGCGGTCAATGCCTTTGGTTTTAAGACCTTCTTGAAGGATAATTCCTGTGCGGTGGCCAACCTCAATAGTCTTCTCAACAGTCTTGGTGATGGGCTTGATGGGCTGTTGATTGACAACCTTGCGAGCAGTCTCCATGTGGCGCATAAACAAACCGAACAAGGTGAAGACAATCCATAGTAGTGCCAGACAGAAGAATACAATACCCATAGCCATGATTGCCATACCAAAACCGTGAGGGTCTTCGCGCTTGAATTTCTCAATCTTTGACTCGCTAACGGTAGTAATGTTCTGGGTGCCAAGTGTAACACGGTCGGCAGACTTTCTCTCCCAATCGTGAGCATTACCATTGTCCGCAATACGGGCATACGATTGGTCGGGCTCAAGGACTGGCACCGTTACGGAGTCGATAAGTTGGGTGGCATTACCATTGTAAAGGGCTATCCACGTAGGCTTGTCAGTATTGATAGGGGTGGAAAGGTGTAATGCCCCTTTTGTGGGAGCACTGCCTAATTGGAACACAATGAGTTGACGACCAGTGAGCAACGTGCGAACATCGCTGTTAGGAATCTGGCTCATACGCTTCACACGTTCGGGAACACTCATCTTCTCGTCGAGCACGGAACGGTCGGTAGTTAAATACATACCACGAATGTTGTAAGTAGAGTGGGAGATATTGGCAATCTCTACCCACGCATTTCTCGTTCCATATTCGTCAATCAAGCTCGTTTCGTTCCGTGTCATTATCTCGTTCAACTTGATGCTGGCATCCATTTGGGCAAGCATAGGTTGAGAGGCAAAGAGTAGGAGCAAGCCTGACAGGAATCTGAATTTCTTCATTTGTTGTTGAATATTAAGTAGGTGTGATTATTTATCTTAGTGGTTGGTTGATGTTTGTAATTATCCGCAAAAGAACAACACGATAAGTTGGGCAGTAAAGATACGCAGAAACATTGATAACGGATAGACCGTAGAATAACCCAATGCAGGAGCCTCTTTTGAACAGATGCTGTTAGCATAAGCTAATGCAGGAGGGTCAGTATAGGTACCTGCAATCATACCTGCCAATGTGAAATAGTTGAACTTATAGCGAATACGAGCAATGGGCCCTACAATGAGGATAGGTATCACTGTGATGAGAAAGCCCGTAAGAACGTATAACAAACCATCGCCCTCGATGACCGTCGTGAAGAAACCAGCCCCAGCCTTAATACCAACAGAGGCTAGGAAAAGTACGAGACCTATCTCGCGTAGCATCATGTTGGCCGATGTTGAGGTATAGGTAACAAGGTGTATTTTGTAACCATAACGTCCTATTAGGATGGCAATAATGAGTGGTCCACCTGCAATACCTAATTTCAGAGGTACAGGCATGCCAGGAATGGCAAGGGGCAGTGAGCCAAATATAATGCCTAAAATGATGCCAACGAAAATCGTAGCAATATTGGGTGCATTAAGCCGACGGATGCTATTGCCCATCTTATTAGCCACACGGTCAACAGCATCTTCCGGACCAACCACCATGATACGGTCGCCAACTTGTAATGGGAGTCCCGCAGAAGCAAAAAGGTCGATACCATGACGGGTGACACGAGTAACATTGACACCGTGTACACTGGAGAAGTGCATCGACATAAGCGACTTACCGTTAATATCGGGATTGGTGATAAGGATGCGTTTGGAAACCATCGGTTGGTCTTGTTGCTCCCAATCTACTTCAATAGTAGGTCCTATAAAAGCCTCAATGGCCTCATGGTCGGCTTCTGCACAGACAATAAATAGCTGATCGCCGACATGGAACACTGTATCGCGGTTGGGAATAGAAACGTGACCATTATGGAGAATACGAGAGCAAACAAAATCGCGATTTAAAAAGGTATGGATTTGAGCTAAGTTCTTACCTTCCAAATATTTGTTGCTCACCTCTAAATGCATCTTGTAAGGTTTCTTGTTAGCTGAAGTCCCTTCCATTGCTTTTAATCGGTTTTCTTCTTTCTCCAACTGAATCTTGCAGATATACCTTATTATTATGGTAGCACCGATAATGCCTAACACACCTAAAGGATAGGCACAAGCATAGGCCGAAGCTATTTGCGGTGCATCTGCCCCAAATACGGACCCCAAAGCCTCGTTGGCGGCACCTAAACCTGGTGTGTTGGTGACAGCACCGTAGAGTGTACCGACCATCATAGGCAGATTAGTGACATTAGAGGTGTCGAAAAAGATGAAATAGCAAGCAAACATCACAAAGATGTTTAATAGAATACACACCGATGCTAACGCATTGAGCTTGATGCCTTGCGTACCGAAGCTTTCAAAGAAACCTGGGCCTACTTGCATACCTATCATGAAAACAAACAGAATAAGACCGAAATCTTGAACGAATGTCAGGATGGGCGTAGGGGCGGTGAACCCAATGTGGCCTGCCACAATGCCTGCAAAAAGCACAAAGGTGACACCAAGGGAAATGCCCCCTATCTTTATTTTCCCCAAATAAACGCCTACAGCAATAACGACAGCATAGAGTAACGCTATATGTGCCACCGAATCGGTTGCCGTAAACAAATCCATTAACCACTGAAGTGAATACATGTTACCTCTCGTTTTGACCTATTATGTCATTTCGGGTTGCAAAATTACTAAATAGTTGCGCAACGGCCGCATTTTTGTGCAACTATTTTTCATAAATATCAAATATTTACTAAAATCTTCGCCAGTTCGAAAATATTTAGTACCTTTGCACAACAAATACAGGAAAACTTATTATAATAACACAACTTATGGCAAATAGAGAAAAACTCTTCAGCGAGTTTCAAGTGCCAACCACCCAAGAGTGGCTGGACAAGATTGAAGTGGACTTGAAAGGTGCCGACTTCCAGAAACGACTCGTGTGGAGAACGAATGAAGGCTTTAATCTACAGCCTTTTTACCGCCGCGAAGATTTGACAAATTTGAAGACACCCGATTCTTTGCCAGGCGAGTTCCCTTATGTACGTGGCAATAATAAAGACTCTAATGAGTGGTATGTCCGTCAGAATATTGCCGTCAGCGAAGCCAAAGAGGCTAATGCTAAGGCATTGGATATTCTGAACAAAGGTATCGACTCTTTGGGCTTTCGTATTCCTAAAGAATTAGTGACGAAAGAAACCGTAGAAACGTTGTTGAACGGTATCTGTTGCGAGATTATAGATTTGAACTTCCGTACTTGCCCATGTAAGGCTTTAGAATTGGCACAACTGGTCGATGCGTATTTTACGGCAAAAGATTACGATAAAGAGAAATTATCGTTCACCGTTGGCTTCGACCCTATTGAAATGATGCTCCTCAAGGGTAAGGATGTTACACCGATATTGACAGATGCTCCGAAGATAGTTGAACTGCTAAAAGATTATCCGAAAGTTCACGTTACTACTGTTCACACAGAGACTTTGACCAATGCTGGTGCTTATATCGTACAAGAATTGGGTTATGCTTTGGCTTGGGGTAATGAATATTTGCAACAATTAGTGGATGCAGGTATTGACACAGACCTTGCTGCCCGCCAGATGAAGTTCTATATGGGAGTTTCCGAGAACTACTTTATGGAGATTGCGAAGTTCCGTGCTGCTCGTTTGCTGTGGGCACAGATAGTGAAGCAATATGAGCCGAGGGATGACAATAGTGCCAAGATGACTATCAACGCTACAACGTCAACCTACAATCAGACATTGTTCGACTCCTATGTGAATTTGTTACGCTCTCAGACAGAGGCTATGAGTGCAGCTTTGGGTGGAGTACATTCTATGGTGGTTACTCCTTTTGATGCTCCCTACGAGCAAGCAACTGAGTTCTCAGAACGTATCGCTCGTAATCAGCAGTTACTGATTAAGGAAGAAAGCCATTTCGACCGTATTGTAGACCCCTCAGCAGGTTCTTATTATATTGAGCATCTGACGGATGCACTTGCCCAAGAGGCTTGGAAGATTTTCCTCAAAATAGAAGACGAGGGAGGTTTCTTGGAGGCTGTGAAGAAAGGCATTGTACAAGACGACATAAATGTAACGAACCAGAAACGTCATGATGATGCAGCTAAGCGTAAGGAATTCTTGTTAGGAACTAACCAATTCCCCAATTTCACAGAAAAGAGTGAAGGTAAACGCACCCAGTGTGTTCCTGTATGTTGTGCTGACAATACAACTGTTAAAGAGGCTCCTTTCAAGACTTTGCAGACAACTCGTCTGGCTGCCGATTTCGAGGATTTGCGCATCCATACTGAGGAGACCCGCATACCTACCGCTTTTATGCTGACTATTGGTAATCTGGCGATGCGCCAAGCTCGCGCTCAGTTCTCTTGTAATTTCCTCGCTTGTGCAGGCTATCAGGTGATTGATAATCTCGGCTTTAAGACCGTTGAGGAGGGCATTGATGCAGCTTTGGAGGCAAAGGCTGATATTGTGGTCATCTGCTCCAGCGATGATGAGTATGGCGAGTATGCTGTTCCTGCTTTCAAATATCTGAATGGTCGTGCTATGTTTGTGGTGGCTGGTGCTCCCGCTTGCATGGAGGATCTGAAAGCTGCTGGCATTGAGAACTTCATTCACGTGAAATGCAATGTACTTGAGACTTTGAAGGAATATAATCAGAAACTTGGTATTTAACAAGATAGGAGGACATGAATATGCGTAAACAATTTAAGGATATAGATATTTATGCTGGCATTCATCCCCAAGATGGAGCCAAGTGGATAAAAGACAACGGTGTTGTTGAGAATTGGAAAACTCCCGAGTTAATAGAGGTACGTCCCGTTTATACGAAGGAAGACCTCGAAGATATGGAGCATCTTGACTATACAGCAGGTATTCCGCCCTATCTTCGCGGACCGTATTCTATGATGTATCCCTTCCGCCCTTGGACTATTCGTCAGTATGCAGGATTCTCTACTGCCGAGGAATCAAACGCTTTCTATCGCCGTAATCTGGCTTCTGGCCAGAAGGGGCTTTCTGTTGCCTTCGATCTACCTACACATCGTGGCTATGACCCAGATAATGCTCGTGTCGTTGGCGATGTTGGCAAGGCAGGTGTAAGTATTTGCAATGAGGAGAACATGAAGGTATTGTTCTCTGGCATCCCTTTGAACAAGATGTCTGTCTCCATGACGATGAATGGTGCTGTGCTACCCATTCTGGCTTTCTATATTGTGGCAGGTCTGGAGCAAGGTGCACAATTGGAGGAGATGGCGGGTACCATTCAGAATGACATCCTAAAGGAGTTTATGGTACGTAACACTTATATCTATCCTCCCGCTTTTTCTATGAAGATTATTGCCGACATTTTCGAGTACACTTCTCAAAAGATGCCGAAGTTCAATAGTATTTCGATCTCTGGTTACCACATGCAAGAGGCTGGTGCTACGGCTGATATTGAGTTGGCTTATACGCTGGCCGATGGTATGGACTATCTGCGTACGGGAGTCAATGCAGGTATCGATGTTGATGCTTTTGCTCCTCGTCTTTCATTCTTCTGGGCCATCGGCATGAACCATTTCATGGAGATTGCTAAGATGCGCGCTGGCCGTCTATTATGGGCTAAGATTGTGAAATCGTTTGGAGCCAAGAATCCTAAGTCACTGGCATTGCGTACTCACTCGCAGACCTCTGGTTGGTCGCTTACTGAGCAAGATCCTTTCAATAATGTGGGTCGTACTTGTATTGAGGCTATGGCGGCTGTTTTAGGGCATACTCAGTCGTTGCATACCAACGCTCTCGATGAGGCTATAGCCCTGCCAACTGATTTCTCGGCACGTATTGCTCGCAATACCCAAATATATATTCAGAACGAGACGAAAGTTTGCAAACAGATTGACCCATGGGCTGGCTCTTACTATGTAGAGACGCTCACCAACGAACTCGTACATAAGGCATGGGAGCACATTCAAGAAATTGAGAAGTTAGGTGGTATGGCTAAGGCTATTGAGACAGGTTTGCCCAAGATGCGTATTGAGGAGGCTGCAGCCCGTACACAGGCTCGCATAGACAGTGGTGTACAGACCATTGTGGGTACCAATAAATATCGTTTAGACCACGAAGACCCCATTGACATCCTCGAGGTGGATAATACTGCCGTCCGCAAGCAGCAGGAGGAAAGTCTGAAAGAGGTACGTGCTTCGCGCGATGAGGCTGCTTGTCAGGCTGCTTTGAAAGCTATCACCGATTGTGTACGTGATTTCAAAGAAGGACGTAGGAGTGAGAATAACCTGTTAGACTTAGCTGTCAAGGCAGCTCAGTTGCGTTGTACCCTTGGTGAGATTTCAGATGCCTGCGAAGAAGTCGTAGGTCGTTATAAAGCAGTAATTAGAACTATTTCAGGCGTGTATTCATCAGAAAGCAAAAATGATAGAGAATTTGAGTTGGCTTGTAAGCTGACCGATGAATTTGCAAAGAAGGAGGGGCGTCGTCCGCGTATTTTTATCGCAAAGATGGGACAAGACGGTCATGATCGTGGGGCAAAGGTTGTAGCAACGGGTTATGCCGATTGTGGTTTCGACGTAGATATGGGTCCCTTGTTCCAGACACCTGCAGAGGCAGCTCGTGAGGCTGTTGAGAACGATGTACATTGTGTGGGTGCTTCGTCGTTAGCTGCTGGACATAAGACTCTCATCCCACAACTCATAGAGGAGTTACACAAATTGGGGCGTGATGATATTATGGTCGTTGCTGGTGGGGTCATTCCTGCTCAAGACTATGATTTCCTCTACAAGGCAGGTGTAGCTGCCATCTTTGGTCCTGGTACTTCAGTGGCCAAGTCGGCCGTTGAAATGATGAAAATCCTGCTTGATGAGGAATAACGTGTGAGTAATGTTCCATATTGGAGCGTATTTCCGATATGACAACCCCTAAAGGCTGTTAAGGCTTTTAGGGGTTGTGGTAGTTTGTCTTAATCTAATGCTTTGTAATTGAAATCTGTAGCACCACAAGCTGCTCTTTTGTAATCGAATCCCCATGTTTGCATATTAGGCAATAATCTTCAATAAAAGCAGCCCCATAATAATATAAGCTG